>SKJM01000859.1 GCA_007122045.1 Planctomycetales bacterium
ATGGATCGATCGAATACCCGTGCGAATCGTAGTTCGTTTGCGCCTGGCTGATCGTATCGGGATAGGTGCGGCTGATCGTCTGATCGAGGATGGTCATGTAGAAATCGCCGATGATCCGCCGCCGCTCGCGCGTATCGATCAGTTGCCCCTGGTCGAACGCTTCCGGGTATTTCTGCTTCGAGTAGACGAACACGTGCCAGACATCGACCATGTCGGTTTCGTCGACGATGGTGAAGTCGGAATTGGTATAGGCGGCGCCGAGCCGGCGCGGGGGCAGGCCCGTGCCCTGCATGCCGAACTCGCCCGCGCCGGTGTAGTCGGTCTCGGCGCCGGCGGCCGCGGCGATGTCGGCGTTGCCGGTCGAGTCGATGACCACGTCGGCCAGGACGACGCCGCGGCCTTGGGGGGTGGCCACGACGGCGCCGGTCACGCGGCCGCCGTCGAGCACCGCGCCGCAGCCGATCGTGCCGAACCACACATCGGCGCCTTCGTCCAACAGCGTCTGCCGCCACCACTGGGCCCGCTGCTCCGGCCGCCAGCTCCGGCCGCCGGGCACGGTGGCGGTGAAACCGCTACGATTCCCATGGTGATACCGGCTGATGTAGCCCGCCGTGCCCACGCCGCCGAGCATGTGCAGGTACTCGACCACCAGCACTTCGGCCCCCTCCCGCGCCGCGCCGATGCCCGCCGGCGCGCCCCCGGTCCCGCCGCCAATCACCACGACGTCGTACCGGCCGAGGACGGGCAGATTGCGGGCTTCCTGCGGCACGGTGGGCAGGGTCTGGGTGGGTCGCACGCCGTAGAGGAACTCGCGGACGTCGCCGGGGGGCGTCGCCGCGGCCTCGTCGCCCGGCAGATGCACGCCGGACAGGGGCCCCAGTTCCTCAGCGTCGCGGGCCGCGGCGGCGCCGATGCGGGCGCCGAGGTCGATCCACTCCAGCGGCCTCAGCAGCCGCTCGGCCCGCGCACGGCTGACATCGGCCGTGCCGCCGAGCACGTACAACCGCTCCACCCCGTCCGGGCGAAAGGCCCCCAGCGGCAGCGCCTCGACCGGCACGTCGTCGGCCTCGACCGACTGCCGGCCGTGCATCGCGTCCGGCGGCACCTGGAACAGCCGGTCGGCCGTGACGCGCTGGTCGGGGTGATAGGTGAGCGTTCGTGCCGCCTGGTCGGCCGCGGCGAACGAGGCGAAGCTGCCATCGGACATCGGAAGCTCCAGCGTGTACTCGATCACGTCGAAGCGGCGCGCCGCGCCCTGAAGTACGGGACCGCGCCGGTTGCCCCACCGGACCGCGTACCCGCGCAACGGCGATTCGCCAATGCAGATCTCGCACCAGCCGGGAAAGCCGCATACGCAAGGGTAGGCCAGGAAACCGGGTTCGATGAGCCGAACCGACGCGATAGACGATGAAGGGGACAGTCCCATTTTCGCGGCGGAAGACGCAGCTACAGCGTCATCGGAGGCCTCGCCGCGAAAATCGGGACAGTCCCCCTCCACCGGCTCACCGCCAACGACCACCCGCCGGAACGTCTGCGTGCCGGCCGGATACGGCCGGAACCGCGCCCCGGCCAGCCGGGCCACCGTGCCGCGGTCGGTCGCGTCGATGATGGTGCGGGCAAGCACCGCCTGGCGGCCGGCCCGGTTGACCATGACAATGCCCGCCGGGGCGCCGGCCGCGTCGCGCAGCATGTCGGTCGGGTAGCAGCTAAAGAGGAACTCGACCCCGGCGTCGAGCAGCGCCTTTTCCAGGGTCTTCTTCACGTGCAGCGGGCGGGGCGGCTGCACCGGCGCGTTGGACTGCTCCTCGGCGGCGCCGAACACTTGAATTTCGCCCAGCAGAATACGGTCGTACTGCGGCGGCTTCGTCAGCGCGAATTGCACGTACCGCGCCGCCGCCCCGACCGGCGCGCTGAGCACGTAGAAGTCCAGCCCGGCGCCCGGCTGCCCCTTCAAGTCGGCCACCTGCTTCCAGGATTGCTTGTCGTCGCTGATCGACACGGCCAGGCGTTCGACGTTGAAGCCGCTGCCGACGTCGGTGGCCTCGTCGCGCCGGTACACGACCACGCGCACCTCGTCGATCGGCTGGACCTTGCCCAGATCGGCCTCGAGGGCGACGCTGCCGTTGTACTGCACGCTCTGCCGCGCGGCGTCGCCCCAGACGCCGTTGGTCAGCCGGCCGGGCGGATCGGTGTCGTGGTGCGGGGCGCCGGTGGGGAGGCTTGCCGTGTAGGTGAGCCCCAGCGGCTGCCGCCCGAATTCGGGCCGTGCGCGGTCGTCGAAAATCGCCTTGGCCAGCGGCGTCTCGGGTCGCTCGCCGTCTTCAAGCCACAGCCGCAGCGTGGCCGTCATGTCGTCGCCCAGGTAGGGGTGCGGCGCGGCCAGGAACACGCTCGCGCCCGCCCGGGCCGCCGCCACCGCCGCCGACACGGCCCCCGTTCCCCCGCCGACGACCACGACGTCGACGTCGTAGGCGACGGGCAATTCCCGGGCCGATTCGCGAACGGCGTCGCCTTCGCCCGCCGGCACGGCGGCGGCGATCAGTGCCAAGGTCGCAACGAAGGCGGCGAGGGTGTGCATACGACGTGTCGGTCTCATGGGCTTCTGCTCCTGCCATGCTGGGGGGAGAACGTCCTAGCCAATGATAGCCCACGGCAGATTGGGTTTCAAGGTGGGCGATCCGGGCCCTGCAATTCAGACATACCCGGCAGATCGCCCGTCGTGCGTTCAGCAGGCCGCTGGTGAGGGGGCAGGGCCGGCGAAGGGGAGAAAGCTTATCGAACGCCTCCGGGCGTTGCGCGGGCCGTGGCCTCCCCGAGCGCGCGGTCCGGGGCGGCGTCTGCGACCCGTGCTCGCCAAAACGGCGAAACAACGTTCTCGGTTATCTTTCGATTCCCGCCCGGGCCGGTACGCCGTGCTGGTAGTAGTGCTTGACCTGGCGCATCTCGGTGACTAGGTCGGCCCGTTCGACTACACGGGGGTGTGCCCAGCGGCCCGTGAGGACCAACTCGACCGGATCACTACGGAGTGCGATCAACTCCAGCAGGGCGTCGACCGGAATGAGCCCCATGGCGACGGCCACGTTCACTTCATCGAGCACGACCAGCCGGTGGTCGCCCGCCAGGAGCACCTCCGTACACTCGGCCACTCCTTCCTCGGCACAGCGGCGGTCGGCCGGGTCGGGCACCCGGCCGATGAAGCCGCTGCGCCCGAACTGGCGGAAGGTAAACCGGTCGGCCAGTCGCCGGAGGATGGCACACTCGCTGGCTCGCATCCCTTTGGCGAACTGGCCGAGAAAGACGTTCCATCCGGCCCCGGCCGCCCGCAGGGCAAGCCCCAGCGCGGCGGTCGTTTTTCCCTTGCCCTCGCCGGTGTAGACGTGGACGAATCCGGCGTTTGTGTCGGCGTACGAGTCCATGGGTGGTATCCTTTCGCGACCCTTGTCGAGCGGGGGCGGTTTGGCCCCCACTCGACATTTGGAGTGTAACGTTATTGGCGATCGGTCGCGCCCTATTCCACCGTCCGCCGCTTCCGCCGGCGGCCGAAGCCCAGCATACCGACCACCGCGCCGCACAGCAGCATGAGTAAGGAGGTTGGTTCGGGGATGAGCGTCAGGTTGTCCATGGCGAAATACGCGGGGGTGACCATGCCGAAGGGGTCGTGATCGGACGAGTCCAATTCGAACTGAAGCTGCGTGGCGTTGCCCAGACCGCTTAGGTCGACCCAGGTCCAGTCGTCGATGACGTACCAGTCGGCCTCGTCGGTGCTCGTGTAATCGGCCAGGTAGAAATCGACCGTGCCGGTCGCCTGGCCGTCGGCGTCCAAGCCGGTAATCATCAGCTTGAACCAGTCGCCGGCATCGAAGGGGAAGGCGAACGCGTCGCCGTCGCGCATCGCAAGGGCCGTATAGGTGGTGTTGGTGAAGTGCGCGCCCCGAAGCACGCCGGGCGGAATGCCGGTGACGGTG
>SKJM01000850.1 GCA_007122045.1 Planctomycetales bacterium
CCGCCGTCCTCGAAGTAGAAGTCGTTCTTCACCTCGCGCGGATAGCCGTCGTAGTTGACGTTGCGGACGTTGAAGAACACCTTCTGGCCGTTGGGGTACTCGGCGACGGTGAACATGGTGTTGGGCGTCTCGCCCTGGTCGTCCCAGACGAACCGGCCGCCGAGCGCCATGACCCGCACCGGGGCGGTGAGGCCGGGGTCCAAGCCCCAGAAGGCCACGTCGAGCTGGTGGGTGCCCTGGTTGTTCAAGTCGCCGTTGCCGGTGGCCCAGAACCAGTGCCAGTTGTAGTGCACGAAGTTGCCGTGATACTCGTCGATGACCGCCGGGCCGCGCCACTGGTTCCAGTCGAGCCAGTCGGGCGGGGCCTCGGGATCGCGGAAGCCGATGCCGCGACGCGGCTTGCAGCAGAACCCGTGCGAGACGGCCAGCCGGCCGTACTTGCCGTCGTGGATGGCCTGGATCATGTCGGCCCGGCGCTGGCTGGAGCGCTGCTGCGTGCCGTGCTGGACGACCACGCCGTACTTTTTCGCGGCGGCCAGGGCGACGCGGCCTTCGTAGACGTCGTGGCTGGCGGGCTTTTCGACAAAGCAATGCTTACCCGCCTGCGCGGCCCAAATGACCGACAGCGAGTGCCAGTGGTTGGGGCTGGCCACCGAGATGGCGTGCAGGTTCTTGTCGTCGAGCGCCTCGCGGATGTCGGTGGTGGTGTTCGGCGCGTCCTTCGCGCGGCGCCGGTCGGGGTCGACCACCCACGTGACCTCGACGTTGTCCATGTTTCGGTAGCTGCCCAGGTGGCCTCGCCCGCGGCCGCCGAGGCCGCACACGGCGATGTTCAGCCGCTCGTTGGCCCCGAGGACCCTGGCGCCGGCCCTGGTGCCGGAGATGGTGATCGTGGCGGCCGCGCCCGCCGCGCCGACCGCGCCTTTGAGGAACGTGCGTCGGTGGATTCTCGACATTGCTCTGTCCTTTCACGATGGTGGGATGGGAAGTTGGCAGGTATCACAACGCAGAGACACACCCCCCAGTGTACCCGATGCGACGCAACACCGCAACCGAGTCCGGACCCCTTGTGTCCGGACCACTTGAGTTTCCATCGTTCACATGGCGATGGAACTGTCCATATCATTCGATAACGTACCACCAGCCGCCTGGGGGTGTCAACAGCAGGGCCGCCTCCGTTTACTCGATATCCTGTTCCTCCGGGTCGAGCACTTCGAGCTTGTTGTCGCGCAGGAGGGTCCAGTTGGCCGGGGCGCTGAGGAGGATGCCGCGACGGCCGCCGGTGAGGGTGTTGTTTTCGAGCACGCTCATGACCATGCCTTTCTCCGGCCCGGCCTGGTAGCGGATGCGCTGCCCGTGCTGCCCGCGGCCGTGCAGTTCGAACACCGGATGCCGCGTGTCCTGCCGGAACTCGAACTTCATTTGGGTTCTTCCCGCTCGGCCTCTTGATCGAGTTTGTTCGTAACGGCCTTGGCAAGCATCAGGAAGTCCGATGGCAGCAGGATGATCGTCGTGGTGTTCTGCTCCACGCCAACTTCGGCAACCATCTGCATTCGGCGAAGTTCCAGGGCGGCGGGATTGCCGCCAATTGCCTGGGCGGCCTGCGTCAACCTCATCGACGACTCCTGCTCGGCTTCGGCCTTGATCAACCGTGCCCGTTTCTCCCTCACGGCCTCCGCTTCCTTGGCCATCGCGCGTTGCATCGCTCCGGGGATTTCAACGTCCTTGATTTCGACGCGCTCGACGGTCAATCCCCACGGGTCGGTCACCTCATCGACGATGGGGCGCACCGCGTTGTTGATCTTGTTGCGATCCTTGAGAACCTCGTCCAGAAAATGCTGCCCAATCACGTTTCGCAACGTCGTGAGCGCCGTCTGGTAGGTTGCATGCTGATAATTGGCAACGGAAATGACGGCCTTGGCGGGCTCGGTGATCTTGTAGTACAAGACCGCATTGACGCGAATGGTCACGCTGTCGCTGGTGACCGTCTCCTGGGCTTCGATATCGACGGTGCGGGTACGGATGTCTACCCGCACCTTCTGATCGACGAATGGCACGATCCAGTAGAGTCCGGGACCGCGCACACTCTGGAACCGGCCGAGGCGAAAGATGACCCCTCGCTCGTATTCCCGGTCCATCCGGAATCCCAGAAGGAGCATGAGGACGGCTAGGGTAACGAGCGACGACAGTGCAACAAGCACATATTCCATGGCATTATCTCCATGCTGCGGCCGGCACACCGATTCCGGGCCGGGAATTCCAACGTCCTGAATGTAACCCGAGGCGTCGGGCCGTGCAAGCTGGGCCGCGGGTGGCCTTTGCCTGGAGGACAATTTCTGAGCGCGCCCTTGGGCGCGCTCCCCGGGAACGGTTACACTGAGGGAAACCCCCGGGAGGAAGAACGCCGTGCGGTGGCCCGTCCGAATTCAGTTGCTCTTGTGGATGCTTGGGGTGGTGGGGCTCGGCATCGTGCTGACCACCGCAACCAGCGCGTACCTTGCCGTGCGCGAAGCGAGCCGGTATCAGGCCGAGAGCCTCGACCGGGTGGTCCGCACCCTGACCGCCGCCCATTATCCGCTCAGCCAAACGGTGCTGGAGCACGTCAGCGGCCTTTCCGGCGCCCAGTTCGTGGTGCTCGACGCCCGGGGGCACATGCTGTACACCACGGTTTCGATCGACGCCGCCCAGGTGGCGGCCCTGATCGAGGCCGGCGAGAATCATGCCGCGCCGGAGCGGTTCTCGCGCGCGAACATCGTCGAACTGCAAGGCCGCGACTACTTCGCCGACGTGGTCCCCCGCATCGGCCGGGACCCCTACGCCGGCGTGCGGTGGCTGGTGGTGCTATACCCGCGGGAACGCTGGTGGGCGGTCGCCCGCCAGGTGGTCACGCCCATCCTGCTGGCCGGCGCCATGACGGGCCTGATTGCGGTGCTGGCGGCGGCGGGCGTGGCCGGGCGGCTGGTGCGCCCCATCCGCGCGCTGCGGAACCAGGCCGAGTCGATCGCCGCGGGCTGCTTCCGGCCCATCGCCGCCCCGAAGCGCAACGACGAATTCGCCGATCTGGCCGAGTCGATCAACAGTATGACCGAGCGCCTTTCCCAGTACGAAACCGAGGTGCGGCGGCACGAACGCCTGCGCACGCTCGGGCAGCTCGGCGTGGGCATGGCGCACCAGTTGCGCAACTCGGCCACCGGCGCGCGCATGGCCCTCGAACTGATCGAGCAACCGCCCGGCGGAACGGCCGACGACGACAACGTGGCCGTGGCGCTTCGCCAGTTGCAACTGATGGAGTCGTACTTGCAGCGGTTCGTGGCGTTCGGCCGGCACCAGCCCCACGAACATGCGATGGTCGACCTCGCCGACGTGGTGGCCGACGTCGTCAAACTGGTACAGCCGGCGTGCGGTCATGCGAAGGTGGCGATGGACGTCGTCCCGCCCGCGGAGCCGATCGGCGTCTTGGGCGACCGGGACGCGCTGGTGCAGCTTCTGATGAACCTGGTGCTCAACGCACTCGAAGCGGCCGAGCGGCCGGGACGCCCCGAAGCCCGAATGCGCATCGAGGTATCCCGCTGCGAAGACCGATGGGCCGAGTTGCGGGTGATCGATACGGGCCCGGGGCCGGCCGCGGAGGTGGCCGAACGGCTGTTCGAGCCGTTCGTCACCGAGAAGCCCGACGGGACGGGCCTGGGGCTCTACTTCGCCCGCCAGGTGGCCGAAGCCCACGGCGGCACCATCGACTGGCATCGCGACGCCGGCCGCACCTGCTTCACGGTGCGGCTGCCGGCGGCGCCGGAGCCCGGCCCCGGAGGGGAGCACGGCTGATTGCCGAACCGGAACCACCCCAACCCAACTGCCGAAACACTTGCCATGGCACACCTGCTGATTGTCGACGATGAACAGAGCATCTGCTGGGGCTTCGCGAAGCTGGCGAGCCGGATGGGGCACTCGGCCCACACGGCGG
>SKJM01000543.1 GCA_007122045.1 Planctomycetales bacterium
CGGCATCGGCCCGGAAACGGCCGATTCCATCCTCCTATACGCGGGCGGGCTGCCGGTGTTCGTGGTCGACGCCTACACGCACCGCATCCTGTCGCGGCACGGGTGGATCGAACCGGAGGCCGATTACCACCAGATTCAGGACTTTCTCCAGAGCCGCCTGCCCGACGACCCGGCCCTGTTCAACGAGTTCCACGCGCTGCTGGTGTACGTGGGCAAGCACTACTGCCGGAAGCGAGCCCCGCAGTGCGGCGCCTGCCCCCTGCAAGACATGCTCCCCGACGGCGGCCCGCTCGAAGTGTAGGACCCCACGATCCCCCGCCACCATCCGGGCTTGCGCCAGTGGGGCGATGTTTGGCAACGATGTTTGGCAACTACCATGGTCGCGCGCCGGCCGGTACGCTATACTTGGGGTAGCTTCCCGGCCGCCGCGCAGGGACCGACCTACCGCTGAAGTCGCGAGTAACCCGGGCGGCATGGGAACCCGGCCGTGCGGTTCGCCGCGATGAGCCGCACGCCGAAACCATAGGAGGTCGCTCATGAGCATTGGTCCTTTGGGGGGTATTGCGGGCAGCGCGGCCGGCTCGCCGCTGTCGCAAACCCACGGCTCCGAGGTCGACCGGGCCCGGCAGGACGCCGCCGCCCAGCAGCGAAAACTCCACAGCGATCAGAAGGCGGAGGACGCGGCCGGCATTGGCGAAACGGACGGCGACGACCACGAGACCGAGGATCGCGACGCCGACGGCCGCCGCCTCTGGGAAGCGCCGCCCACCGCGCACGAGGCCGGCACCGACCCCGACGCCGCTTCGCCCGATTCCGACCCGCCCCCGGCCAAAGATCCCAACAGGCAAAGCGGGAATCTGCTCGACCTGTCGGGTTAGCTTGGGGTGGATCGGCCGGACGGTCGTAGCGTTTGCGGGCAAGATGGACATTCCGGTCCGTCGGCCAAAGCCAGGTGGAACCGTCATCCCAGGCGCAAGACGGACAAGAATGTCCATCCTACGTGCGCGCCACCACGGCGCCGCTGAGCCGGCGCACCAGCCGCCGCATCTCCAGCACGCTGAGGATCGACAGCACCTGCGGCACGGGCAGCCCGCTGTCGACCACCACCTGGTCGATGGGCGTCGGCTCGGGCCCGATGGCGGCGAGCACCTGCTGTTCCACCTCGTTCAGTTGCAACTCGGCCGGGTGGCGTACGGGGGGACCGTCGTCGCGCGGGGCGGCTTCGACCAAGGGGCCAAGCTGCTCGAGCACGTCGTCGGCCGTTTCGACCAGCGTGGCCCCGTCGCGAAGCAGCCGATGGCATCCCCGCGAGGTCCGGCTCTCGACGCTGCCCGGCACGGTGAACACTTCGCGCCCCTGCTCCATGGCATGCCGGGCGGTGATCAGCGCCCCGCTGCGCTCCGCCGCCTCGACCACGATCACGCCCAACGACAGCCCGCTGATCAGCCGGTTGCGCTGCGGGAACCCGCCGGCCAGCGGTTGGAACAGGGGCGGGGCTTCACTCAGCACGGCGCCCTGCCGGGCGGCCTCGGCGGCCAGGGAGGCGTGTTCCGGCGGGTAGACGTTCAGCACGCCGCCGGCCAGCACGGCCAGGGTGCGCCCGCCGGCCGCGAGGGCGCCGCGATGCGCTGCGGCGTCGATCCCCCGCGCCAGCCCGCTCACCACCGTGAATCCCGCCCGCGCCAGGCTCGCCCCCAGCCGCTCGGCCTGGCGCAGCCCGTACTGCGTGCCGTGCCGCGTGCCCACGATGGCCACGGCCAGGGCGTCGGCCGGTTTCAGTTCCCCGCGCACGAACAGCACGCCCGGCGGGTCGTGAATCTCGCGGAGCATCCGGGGATAGTCGGCGTCGGTTTCCAGCGCCACGCAAATCTCGTGCTTGCGGCACAGCGCCAGTTCAGCCTCGACGTCGATTTCCCGCTCGGCGTCCAGGATGCGGCGGAGCAGGGTGGTGCCGATGCCCTTCACCTCGCGGAGTTCGCCGGGCGCGGCCGCGAACACGGCCTGGGCCGAGCCGAACCGCTCCAAGAGGGTCCGGCGAATGCGCGGCCCCACCCCGACGACCAGCGACAGCCGCACCGCCGCCCGGAACGCCTCGCCGTCGTCGGCGGGATACCAAGGGGGCGGTTCCATTTCCGGGGAGAATGGGTCCATAGGTGGAGCTCTTCGGAGCGTACAGGTGTGGTAAGTTGGTTCCTGCACCCGGGCGCGGCCGATTACCGGTAGTCGCTCGGTTCCCGGCCGCAAATGTACTTGCGCCAACCGTCCAAATGTTCCTTGGGCAAGCTGTTCTCGCGCAGGATCTCCGTTTCGACCTCCCGCTCGGTGTTCGGCACGTGCACGCGCACCTTCAGCCGGCCGTCGGGTTTGTAGTGGAACAGCACCTCGACGGGCGTCTGCGGCGGAAGGTCGCGCGGCAGGTCGCGCACCGAGCAGCGGCCGATCTGCGAGCACTCCTCGGCGGCCGGGCTCTCCCCCTCGACAATCTGCACCAGGATCGACCGCTGATTCGGCTTCGATGTCTTGAACACGCGGCGGGCGGTCACCGGCAGCGGCGTGTTGCGCGGAACAATGATGCCGTTCCGCTTGCGTTGGGTCTGCGGGTCGGTGCCCACCACGCCCAGGCTGTGCGAGTTCACGTTCCAGATGCGGAACCCCGCCCGCTCGCCCCGCTGCTTCGCCAGCACCAGGCCGGTCCGCAGCGCCGCCCCATGGGCCACCGCCTCGTCGGCCGCCACCGAGGCGTCGGGCTCCTTGCCGGAAAGCTCGGCGAGCATACGGCGGACCATGGGCATGCGGGTGGAGCCGCCCACCAGCAGCACGCGGTCGATCTCGCTCCACTCCAGGCCGGCCGCCCGCATCGTCTGCACGGCCGTGAACCGGGTGCGGTCCAGCAGGTCCTGCGTGGCCTCCTCGTACTGTTGCCGCGTGATCTCGACGCGCGACGAGAAACCCTTGTAGTCGCAGGCCACCGACGCCTTGCTGCGGGCCGAAAGGGTCCGCTTGGCGTCCTCGCATTCGCGCCACAGCCGGCCGGCGGTGTTCGGGTCTTCCCGCGGGTCGATGTAGTGCTCCCGGATGAACGTCTCGGCCACCAGGTCCACGAGGCGCTGGTCCCAGTCGTAGCCGCCAAGCTGCACGTCGCCGTCGGTGGCCAGGGCGATGAACTCGCTGCCGCGGATTTCCATGATGGTCACGTCGAACGTCCCCCCGCCCAGGTCGTACACCAGGATGCGCCGCGGCTCGTCCGTGCTTCCCTCGGTATTGAGGAAGCCCTGCTGGAACCCGAAGGCCACGGCCGCCGCGGTGGGCTCGTTGATGATGTCGAGCACCTGGAACCCGGCCATGTAGCCGGCGTCCTGCGTGGCCTTGCGGCGCACCTCGTCGAAGTACGCCGGCACGGTGATGACCACCTTTTCGAACGGGCCCACCTGCGTCTCGGCGTCGCGCCGGAGCTTGTCGAGAATCCAGGCTTCGATCACTTCGGGCGGGTACTGCTTGCCGTCGAACACCTTGTGGAACACGCGGTGCCCCACGTCGCGCTTGGAGCATTCGGCCACCCGTTCGGCCTCGGTGGTCATCGCCTTCATGGCCTCCTTGCCCACCACCACGTCGTCTCCGTCGAAGAGCACCACGCTGGGGGTCAAGCGGTCGCCTTCGGCGTTGACGAGCGTGGCCGGGTGGCCGTGCTCGTCGAGGCGGGCCACGACCGAGTAGGTGGTGCCCAGGTCAATTCCGACAATCGGTTCCTGCGATCCGTTGGTCATATTCGTTCCGTTCGTTGCTAAAACAGCGAGATGCCCATCCATCTCAGTACCAGGTAGCCCAGCGCCAGGCCGGTGGCGGCCGCCAGCACGTGGCCCGCCAGGCTGAACAGCCACGGCGGCATCGGCAGGCGCCAGGCGGAGCCTTTGGGCTTCCCACTGGCCGCGTTCGTTGCCGTGGGCCGGGCC
>SKJM01000276.1 GCA_007122045.1 Planctomycetales bacterium
CGACCCCTTCGCCGCCGACGACCCCACGGCCGCGTGGGAGGGGCGACGGGGCGGCCTGCTGCGGGTCCTTTCGACCTCCGAGGGGAAGAAGCTGGCCGAATACCCCCTTGCCGCCCCGCCGGTGTTCGACGGCATGGCCGCCGCCAACGGCCGCCTGTATGTTGCCACGCTCGACGGGCGGGTGGTGTGCATGGCCGAATAACCGGGGTCGGAGCAAGCCCGGGGGAGGTAGCATCGATGGCGTGCTTCACCTCGAAGTCTCAGGCCGCCACTTCATTCCATCGTACCGCAATCGTCCGATCGCCGGCAAGTTGCCACGCGTGCGCCGTCTCACACCACCGGCCCGTACCGCGGGCCCAATTCGGGCGCCAACTCGCGGCCGTAGGCAAGCAACGCGTCGCGCTCCGCGGCGCTGAGCGGTTCGTACCGGCGAGCGATTTCCACGTTGCCCAGTGCCTCGTCCATCGTGTAGGGGCCGACCATCGCCGCGCTGACCCCCTCGAGATCGAGCGCGTACGCCATCGCGTGCGGCAGGCGCTCCGGCTCGGTCACGCAGCCGACGTGGGCGCGGCGGTGGTTGGGAAAGCCGCCCCGAATGCCCACGTACACCTTCATGGCAATCACGCCCACGTTCTGCTTGCGGCATGCCGGCAGGACGGTGTTTTCGAAGCCGTAGATGTTGCGGTCGGCATAGTTCATCACGCACATGACCACGTCGATGTGGCCGGTTTCCAGCAGGCGCAGGAAGTTGCCCGGCCGGTTATGCCCGGAAATGCCGATGAACCGGATGCGGCCCGCCTCCTTCTGCCGGAGCAGATAATCGAGCACGCCGTCCTCGCCGAGCACGCGGTCGATGTTGCGGCTGCCGGCGCTGTGGATGTAGACCAGGTCCATGTAGTCGGTTTTCATCCGGCGGAACGACTCGGCCAGCGACCGTTCGGCGCCTTCGGCGGTGTCGGTCGAGACCTTCGTGGCCACGAACAGCCGCTGGCGGCGCGGCGGGATGAGGTGGCCGAGGGCCTCCTCGGCGTTTCCGTAGATGCGGGCGGCGTCGATGAGGTTCACGCCGCGGTCGAGCACGGCGCCGAAGATGCGCACGGCGTCGTCCAATTCAACGGGCCCCTCGCCGATGGGCGCGGTACCCAGGCCCAGGATGGTGACGTCGGCCCCGGTGCGGCCGAGCGTTCGGGTGGGCAGGGGGGCAGCCAGCAGTTCGGCCGCCGCCGCCCGGCCGGCCACCAGCAGCCCGGCCCCGGCCGTCGTGCGCCGCAAGAACGCCCGGCGGTCCAAGCGGCCTTCGCCGCGGCCATGGGAAACGGCAACGGCCTTGCCGCATGGTGTTCGCGAGTTCTCGGATTTCATCGGGGCCTCTCCCGTTCGGATTGAGAAAGTGGTGCGGTCACAACGACCTCTAAGCTTGGCACGAACGGCGCGGGATGTCAACCGGTTCGGGCGGCGCGCCAGGTTCGGGCGGCGCGCCCCTGCGGAACGGCACGGTGGGCGCCGCGACCGTAGTCGACTGGACACCACTCCAACGGGGCAAGCCCAGCCGGTGGCGGGCGTCACCTATGTACAACCACGCCGGTGCCCCTCCCGGGCCCCCCGCCGCTACGCGCCTTCGGGAATGTAAAGCATGCGGCCGCAGGTCTTGCAAAACACCGGGTAGCCGAGCAGGATCTGGTTGCAGACGTTCAAGGGCACGTTGGTGTAGCAGCCGAGGCACGTCTGCTCCTCGACCGCGGCCAGGGCGTCCTCGCCACGCTGGCGGACCACCCGCCGGTAAAGCTCCTTGGCCTCCGCCGGCAGCGCCGCCTCGGTTTCCTTCAGTTCCGCTTCGAGGCGGGCGATGTCGCTTTCGATCACCGGCATCTCCTGCTCGACCTTGTCGTGCGTTTGCCGGGCCTTTTCGCGGGCCTTTTCCAAGGCGGCCTCGGCCTCGGCAATTTTCGGATGCACCAGGTCGATCTTTTCCAACGCCTCGAGAATCTCGTCGGCCAGCACGCTGTTGGCCATTTCCAGGGCGGCAATCTGCTCCTTCAGGGCCTGGTATTCCTTGTTGCTGGAGGCCCTGATGAGCTTCGCGCGGAGGTCATCGATGCGGGCCTCGGCTGCCTTCAGATCGAGTTGCTTCTTATCGGCGGCCGTGCGCATCGCCTTGTCCTCCTCTCGGATCGAGGCCAGAAGCTGCTCCTGGTGAGCCACGTGCGCGTCGGCGTTGCGCAGTTGTCGGGGGCCGCGCGCCCGGCGCTCCCGCAGGTCGGCCAACTGCTGGTGAATACGGTGCAAAGTGCGAAGCACGTCGGCATCGACACTCTCTTTCGGGGAAGATCGACTCATGGACGGTATCCTATGGGAAAATGGCGGGGGATTGCTTGCGGGCGAGCGGCGGAACCGGAGGGGCCGCAATCGATGTAGGATGGACATTCTTGTCCGTCGTGTCGAAGACGGACAGGAATGTCCATCCTACCGGGAGGGCGGACACGAATGTCCGTCGTATCGGCAAGGTGTGCCCGCCTCAGGGCACGAAAAAAGCCGCCGGTCCTGGAACCGGCGGCTTGGTTGGCGCGCCCGGCAGGTCGGAGGTCAGCCCGCCACGCGCTCCACAAACCCAGCCAATTGCCGGCTGCGGACCGGGTGCTGGAGTTTCTTGACCGCCTTGGCTTCGATTTGGCGGACCCTCTCGCGGGTGACTTTGAAGATGCGCCCCACCTCTTCGAGGGTATATGTGTACCCGTCGGTAAGGCCGTAGCGCAGCCGGATGATCTCCCGCTCGCGGTAGGTGAGCGTCTTGAGCAGGGCTTCGATCTTGTCGCGCAGGAGGCCATTGCCGGCGGCCCGGTCGGGGCGGGGAAGTTCGTTGTCCTCGATAAACTCGCCGAAGCTACTATCTTCGCTTTCGCCGACCGGGCGGTCAAGGCTCACCGGGTGGCGGCCCATGCTCAGCACCCGGTGCGTCTCGTCCATCGACAGTCCCGCCGCGCAGGCGGTCTCCTCGAGGGTGGGTTCGTAGCCCATCTCCTGCTGGAGGCGTTTGGCCGCGCTGCGCAGCTTGCCCAGTACGTCGATCATGTGGACGGGGATGCGGATGGTTCGCGCCTGGTCGGCGATGGCGCGGGTAATCGCCTGCCGGATCCACCAGGTGGCGTAGGTCGAGAACTTGTACCCGCGGCGGTACTCGTACTTGTCGACCGCCCGCATCAGCCCCGTGTTCCCCTCCTGGATCAGGTCGAGGAAGCTCAGGCCCCGGTTGCGGTACTTCTTGGCGATGGAGACCACCAGGCGCAGGTTGCCGCCGGCCAACTCGCGCTTGGTTTCCTCGTAATCCTGATACTGCCGCCGGATGGTTTCACACCGGCGGCTGAGGCTTTCGGGGGTCTCCTGCGCGGCGGCCATGAGGTGGCGGAGTTCGCGGAGGAGGTTGCTCCGTTTCGTCTGGGTTGCCGGGTTGCAGATCATGTGGCGGAGCCGCCCGCGCAGGTCGGTCATGCGGCGGCACGCTTCCTCCATTTGGCGCATCACGGCCTGAACCCGCCGCGTCCGCAGGCTCAACTCTTCGGCCAGGACGAGCATCTTGCGGCGGCGGCGGAGGAAGCGTTTGCGGGCTTCGGCGCGCTGCTCGGGCGTGGTCCGCCGGCTGAGCAGACGGAAGAAGTCGCGCCGGTTCTCGTCCGAAAGATGGTGCAGGACCGGCAGGTTCAGCGGCATTCGGGCCTGGATCAGCGGCTTGGTCAGCCGCTCGGTCAGGGAAACCTTAATGGTCCGATCGAAGGGCAACGCGCCTTTGTGCACCTTGGTCAAGACGCCGACGGCCATGCGCATGGCCATGGCGCAGCCGAGCACGGAGCGGCGGAACCGTTTGCGCGTAACTTCGATCTTCTTGGCCAGTGCAATCTCCTGCTTGCGGGAAAGGAGCGGTATCTCGGCCATTTGGCCAAGGTACAAGCGAA
>SKJM01000806.1 GCA_007122045.1 Planctomycetales bacterium
CGGAAGACAAACGCCCCTCCCGAAACAACGCCATCGCGACCTCTTCTTTGACGAACTCCGCGAATTGATTCGAGTCCATATGCAGCCCCAAGAGGATCTCTTGTGGACACGTAATTTCAATCGTACTCTGCTGCATCGATTCATTCCTTCGCGTGGCAAGACCCGCAGTGCGAGGAGCACTTCTGCGAGACGTCTTCGGAGGCGATCAGACGCTCCGACCACCTTCATTGTCTCCTCCATTCGGCTTTAGCGACTACCTTCAGTATACTCCCGCCTGCTCCGCTCGGCCAGCGCCTATGCTTCGACAGCCGGTCATCCGGCCGCCCGCTCAACTCCACGCGCACCGCGAATCGACATAGGCGGCCGAACCGTCGCGAAGCCAGGCGTCCAACTGGGCCTGGTCCTTCAGCTGCTGGCCCCGCTGCCGGGGCACGACGAGGAACCGGCACGCGACCTCGGGCAGCGCCGTCATGTCGCCCCAGAGCTTCTCGAACTGCGCGACCGGGAACACGTCTTCCTGCCCGTGCCCCCAGCGCCGCTTGACCTCCTTGATGGTGACGTACGTGGGCATGCGGGCGCTGAGCCGCCGGATTCGTTCGGTCACCCGCTCGCGGTCGGCCAGCTCGTCGCGCGAAAGGCCGAACACCGCAAGCAGCCGGTCGATGGTGATCCACGTGGTGAGCGAGTTGTAATAGGTGAGCTTGAACTCCTCCTCCTCGCGCGGGATGGCCAGGCTTTCGAGCAGGCGGGGGCGGCCGTCCACGCGCCCCAGCCCGCCGCCGTGGTCCTCGATCCGCCGCCCGAGCACCTCGAACGTCAGCACCCCCTCGCCGCCGATGTGCAGGCCCAGCATGGCCGGGTCCAGGTCGGCGCCGAGCGTGTCGATGTTGTGCAGCATGAGGTACTTCAGTTGCGGCCGCTCGGCCAGCAGCGCGGCGAGCGTCCCGTTGCGCAGCAGGTTGGGCACCTCGAACCAGTGGCCGGTCGGGTGGAGGCACTGAAGCGGCACGTTGTCGGTGTAGTCGGCGCCGCCGCCGGCCGCCTCGGCCCAGCCGATCAGCGCGGCCCGCAGGCTCTCGCGGACCTTCTGCGCCTGCTCGTCGAGCATCTGCTGCGGCATCTCCTCCCAGGCGAAGCGGAGGTCGCGGGGCATGGGCACCATGCGCAGCCCGACCGACATGCCGCGCGAGAGGCGCACGCGCCGCGCGTCGTCGCCGCGCCGGGCGTCGACGAACCGGGCGATGGGCTCGTGCGTCAGATAGCCGGTCGTGACGATGTGGGGTACCGGGGTCCCGCACTCGGCTCCCACGCGCCGGCTCTTGGCCAGGTGGACTTCGATGAAGTTGCGGTACCGGCCGGCGAACCGATGGAAGGGATGCAGGGCCTTCACCACGCCGGCCCCCTGGGTCCAGCGGCTGCCCGCCCCGGCGGCCAGTGTGAGCACGGCGGCCTCGCCACGCCGCAAGGCCGCCTCGCCCTCAGCCCGGCATGCGCGGTCGGCCGTCTCGGCGGGAATCACGTCGTCCTCGGCGACGTCTTCGATGACCGTGCGTGCCGGCAGGCGGTTCTGCGCGAGCCCGATCCGCCCGCTGCGCAGGTCGGCGCGAATGTGCTCGTGCAGTTCGGCATCGAAGCCGTTCTGTGCGAGCAGTTCGGCGAGCCGGTCGCCGGCCTGCTCCTCGCGCGTGGTGACGGGGAACAGGTTGGCGAAGAGCATGGGCACGGCCGCGCTGAGGCGTCCCTCGGGCCGGCACTCGGCCACGAACCGTTCGACCTCGGCCCGCTGCCCGGCCGGCATGTGCCGGATGTCGCTGCGGAGCCACTCGGGCGTGGCCAGCGCGTAGTAGCCCGGCGGCATGAGCGCCTCGCCGCCGGGCACCAGCGACGCGGCGGTCCCCTGCTCATTGACGGCGAAGTCGTACACGACCGGCTCCATGGCGAAGGGGAGCGCGTCGTCGAGCTGCCGCTTCGTGGCGTGCATCAGTTCCTGGAGATAGTCCTGGGCCTCGGCCCGGGCGCGGGGGTCGAAGAAGAACCCCATGCCGCCGCCCGACATGCCGCCGAGCATCAGGAAGCCCCAGAACCGTTCGGCGAACCGCTCGCGAACCCGGTCGATGAGCGTCTCGGTGTAGTGGTTGCTCGCCCACGGGATGATGGTGCGGATGGGGCCGAAGAAGTTCTCGGTGGTGGATTTGGCCAGCGCGTCGAGTTTCCCCGCCCGCAACGCCCCGTCGATGCGTTCCATCAGCGCGATGGCCGCCTGCCGGGCGGTCCATTCCGCCTCGGAGCGGAGCAGGTACTTTTCGGTGACCATTTCGAGGATCGGCCCGACGTTCTGCGCCATGCCGCCGTGCACGAGCACGGCACTCTCGCACAGCCGCTGCCGGGTTTCCGGGGTCACCTCGCGGGCCGAGTAGACGTGGTGGTCGGGCAGCAGCCGGCCGCGGCTCACACCCCACTCGGGATCGCCCTCGGCGGCCGTGCGGCCCTCGATCATCTTCACCGCCGGCCAGATACCGCCGGAATCCTGCCAGCCGCCCCCGGAGCCGGCCAGCCACTCGCCGAGGATCGCGCGGGCGGCCACCTGCCGGCGTTCCGTCTCGGCAAGCTGCCCTTCGAGGGCCTCGACCTGCCGCGTCGCCCGCATGCACGCGGTGATGATGGCCGCCAGCAGGTTCGTCGACACGGCCAACCGGGAGCCCTTGGGGATGTCGTTGACCTTGCTGACTACTTCCAGGCCAAGCCCGGGGCCGACGACGCGGGCGAGTACGTCGGCGAGCCCCTCGGCCGCCCCCTCCAGGCCCGGCGGCACCATGCCCGAGGCAATCAGCCCGGCCTTCAGCAGCCCGAGGTAGTCCTTCGCGAAATCGAACACCTCGGCGAGCGACCGGACGTCGGCCCGGGCCTTCAGGTCGACGCTGGCCAGCCGCAGCACCGGCTCGTCGATCACGCGCAGGTAGACCTCGATGGGCGGGCGGGGGTGCGGGTCGCGGCCGCGCACGCCCAGATCGACCGATACGTTCAGCACGCGGGCCCCCTCGGGAAAGTCCATGCCCAGGAAGAAGATGTCGCTCCACGCGCTGTGCGAAAGGTCCATGCGTACCGGGGTCCGTTCCCACAGGACGGGGAACAGGTCCTGGTCGCCGGCCCGGGTAAGCATTTCCGGGCGGATGCGCAGCGGATGGTCGCCGGGGTGGCCGACGCGGAACATCCACCGGTTGCCGCGGACCGAGCGGACGCTGCGGCGGACCTGGTCGGCCAGCGTCTGGAAGCCCAACTGGTGGTAGGCCGCCGCCAGGGCGCTGGCGATGGTGTCGTTGTCGCCGGTGCGGCCGCGCCGGTCGAGCAGCACGCGGAGCGCCTCGTCGAAGCGGCGCTCGAGCAGGTGCCGGTAGCCGTCGTACGGGATGCGGTCGCACGTGCCCGGCGGGAGCTTCGCCGGCAGGTGATAGCGGTAGATGTTGCTCAGGAAGAACAGCGCCCGCACCCGCTCGTACAGGTTCTCGCTCGTGCGTCGGAACCGTTCGAGTTCGTCGCACGCCTCGTGCAACTGCGCGGCGTCGGCCGCGCGGCAGAAGGCCGCGAGCGACCGGCTGCGGACCCCGGGGTCCGCGCTGGTGATGATGCGGATCAGTTCGCCTGGCATATGATGGTTCTCCTGCGTCCGTCCGAGAGAAGGCGAGCCCGAGGGGCACCCGCTTCCCGTGCGGTCTTCCTTCCAATCAACGCCCGTTGCCGACGGCTAGCCGGTTGCCTCGTTCACAGAGACCAGAGCACGACGATAGAGTTCGTCATGGATCCAGAAGCCTGCCTTATCTCGCAGCCGATCCAATTCGCGCTTCAACGATACGATTCTGCCAGCGTGCTTTGCACGGATCAGCAAACCCACGCTTCCCGTTTTCCGCAAAGAAAAGGTGGACGCAACGGTGCGTGCCTCCG
>SKJM01000227.1 GCA_007122045.1 Planctomycetales bacterium
CGGCTGGTTGTTCAGTTCGTAACGCACGTTATGCCGCACCGTCCAGGTGCCGCCGGTGGCCGCCGTCTTCTGCAACTGCGCCTGGAAGGTGCCCATGTCGGCCTCGAACACGCTGGGACGAAACTCCTCGAACAGGCCGGCGATATTCTGCGGCGTGTCGACCTTTTCCCAGAACACGTTCGAGCGGAGTTGGGTATCGAACGCGGCCAGGGCGGCCTCGACCCCCTGCCTCGGGTCGCTTTCCGTTATGGCCGGGTCGTAGACCGTGGTGGCCAGCATGGGGTTCTGCATCAGGAATTCGGGCGCCGCCCCGGGGGCAATCGCCCCACCCAATCGCTTGAGTACCTTGCTGTTGGCCAGCGACGTCTGCACCGCCTCCTCGAGCGAGAGGTCCCAAACCTCGCGCGGCTCGGCGTTCTGGAGCGAAAGCGGCCGGTGCGCGCCCTCCACCTCACCGAGGGTATGCGGCTCGACGTCGGGCACCTCGATCTGGGTCGCCCGATCGATATAATGCGAAAGATCGCCGTCCTCGAACAGGTAGAAGGGCTGCTGCGGCATGCATCCGGCTAGCAGCGCCACGGCGGCGGTAAGCAGCACGGGGCCGGAAGGGCGTGGGAACGGCCGTCTCATGGGGGGGTCCTCAATCCGTGGGCAATAGGCAGCGCATGCCTGAAGTCCGGGTAATCGGCAAACTTGGTATCGGCAGCGCAACCGGTAAACTTTGACGATTTCTTGCAACCGGAAGACATTCGCCAGAGCGCCTAGACTGCGCCATTTCCAGCCCGGATATGCGGCGCTACCGTTTCCCATAGCAGGCACGCTCCGCCCTGCCGTCCGCCGAGACGCCAGAGAATATTGCGACGACGCGAAGCCAAACGCCGTCAGGTCGAGTTTGTGGACCGGTCATCAAGAATCCGGGCGAGCAGACGGCGCGTCTCGGCTGCAATGAAGAACGAGCCGGTCGCGCAAATCAGATCCTCCCGCCCGGCCAGTCGTTCCACCGCCGCCCAGGCCGCCGCGGGCGTGGAAAACACGGGAGGACGCCGCCCGGTAAGCTCATACGCCAGCTTTGCAAGCTCCTGCGGGGGAACGCTGCGCGGGTTGCTCACGTAGCGGGTCAAGGCCACGGTGTCGAACCGTGCCAGCAACGCTTGCAGCATCCCGCGGGTGTCCTTGTCGTTCGACGCCGCGAAAATCAGGTGCCGCCGGGCGGCACGGAAACTCTCGTCGAGCGTTGCCAGGAGGGCCTCGATCGAGGCCACGTTATGGGCCACGTCCAGTACCACGGCGGGACGGCGCCGGACCACCTCCATCCGGCCCGGCCAACGCAACCCCGCCAGCCCGCGGCGCACCGATCCATCGTCAATCCGCCAGCCGCCGCGCTGCAACGGGGCCAGGGCAGCCAACGCCAGCGCCGCGTTGGCGGCCTGGTGGCGCCCGGGCAAGGGGAGCGCCAAGTCGCGGTATTCCGCCGGCGCGGCGTCGCCGGCCACCGGACGCAGGCGGCGGAAGTCGAGCCGGGCAGGCGCGTCGGACTGGGCGAGGTCGGGCGGCGGCCGGTAGGCGAACGTGAAGTCGACGTCCAACTCGTCCAGCGGCGTCCCGTGCCGCTGGCACACCTCGACGACCACGCGGCGCGCCTCGGGGGCCTGCACGCCGCTGACGACCGGCACGCCCGGCTTGACGATGCCGGCCTTTTCGCGGGCGATGGCCTCGAGCGTATCGCCGAGTTGTTCGGTATGGTCGAAGCTGACGCTGGTAATGACGCAGACGCGCGGCGTGCAGACGTTGGTCGAGTCGAGCCGGCCGCCCAGCCCCACCTCCAGCACCGCGGCATCGACCTGCCGGCGCAGGAAATGCACGAGTGCCAGGGCGGTGACGATTTCAAAGTAGGTGGGTCCGATTTCCCCCGCGGCGGCCGCCGCCCGGTCCATCGCCTCGACGGCGGGCCGGATTTCCTCGACGCGTTCGACCAACTCGGCGGCCGAGCAGGGCTGCCCGTCGACCGCCAGCCGCTCCTCGACCCGCTCGAAATGCGGCGAGGTGAACATGCCGGTCCGGTAGTCGGCCGCGGCCAGCACGGCGGCCAGCATGGCGGCCGTCGAGCCCTTGCCCTTCGTGCCGGCCACGTGCAGGATGGGCAGGCCGTCCTGGGGGTTGCCCAGCCGGTCGAGCAGTTCGCGCATCCGGTCGAGCTTGAAATCGCGTCCGCGGTAGGGCACCGACCAGGCGCGTTCGTAGTCGATCCGCCCGAGCAGAAACTGCATGGCGACGGCGTGGCTAGGGTCGGGTGGAGTCATCCTGTCGGTGCTTGCCTCGCGTATGCACCCCGGATAAAATGTGGTAATACGTTTTATCACCGTTCACGGTTCCACGCACGCAAGTTTCCATGGGCTCCCTTTTTCGCAGCACGATCGTGGGGCTGGCGGCGGCCAGCTTCGCCGCGCTGGCGCTGGTGGGCGACGGGCTGCACGGGCTGCCCGGCTTCCAGCACGGGATCGTCCCGCACCACGGCTGCTGCACGGGTCGCCATGAGTGTCCCTGCCGGGTTGCCGCTCCGGCCTGCTGCGCCGGCCCGGGGTGCGGCGCGGTCGGCAAACCGGAGGGGCCCCCGGAGCCGGCGTGTCCGTCGCAAGAGCATACCTGCCCGGTCTGCCGACTGCTAGCCCAGGCGAAAGCCCCGGTGGCCGCGGCCGACCTGCCCCCTTTGGGGGAAACGGTTCCCGACACCCCGGCGCCCTCTTCGTCTTTCTACGTCTTCCTGCCGCTCCGCGCCTTCGACGCCCGCGGGCCGCCCCGAGGGGTTAAGCGCGGATTATTCATGTAGGGTGGGACGAGGTCGCGTAAGTCCTTGGTGGGACTGCGCAAGCCACGCTTAGCCCGTTGGCACGCCGTGCGCTGGAACCAAGCCCGGCCGAGTGACCGAAGTCCCACCAGGATCTTGGCTTGCTTGTCACCACCCTACATCGTCATGAATAATCCGGGTTCGCCGGAATCTGCCGACGTTTGCCCGAACCGAAGACGACCACACCGTGGTCGATGTCGGTCCGGTTGCGCGACCCGGCCTGCTGACGTAGGCCGAAACAAGGTCGCCTTCGCAGTTAGCTGTCTATTTTTTCACGCTATTTCCCTCTTGCGAGGAAAGGACTAGATTTCATGTACCGCAACAACCCCTTTCGAACAAGCCGGCACGGCTTGACCCTGTTGGAACTGGTCGTCGTCATGACGATCCTGATTGCCCTGGCCGGCCTTCTGGTGGCCTTGTTTCCGGGCATGCTGAGAATGGCTCATATGTCTACCGGCGCGGCGAACATGCCGGAACTGAACAAGATTTTCCACATGCACCACCAAGTGAATCGCGGATGGCCGAACTACCTGGACAACCTGATTGCCGGAAACGGCAGTGCCGGGAACAACTTGTACGCCCGGCTGCCGGGATACACCGGGCAAGAAGGCTATTACCTGGCTCCGCATCCGTTGAGCGAGGACGAGGCCCATGCCCTGCGCGATGCGGGGCTCACCCACGTGTTCAACCTGACTGACCAGAACGTGAGCGACGCCACGTTCGATTGTTACGGTCTGGAGTATGCGGCCGCGCCCCCCTTGAGCCTTGCGGTGCCGGTTGAGGCCGGGGTGCACGTGGCCCGCCTGGTGGACGATCACGACATCGAGAAGTTCAAGGGCGACCTCGACCACGTGTATGTCGTGTTCGGCATAGGGCAGGCCACGCCTTTGGTGGGACCTCGCAGCATGGTCCAGGATGCGCCGGTCCACTTTGGCGACGCGCCAGGCACGCGGCCGAACGAGGTGTATTCCCGGTTCGCCGCAGTATTTGACCTGGGCGATGACGGCCATGGCCCGGCCACCTTTGTTACCAGCGTGGGCCTGGAGCGAAGCGGCATCGCCGTGCCGTGGATGTCCCTGCGAGGCTTCGACCAC
>SKJM01000262.1 GCA_007122045.1 Planctomycetales bacterium
CGGCGTTCAGCCCGTACAGGTGGATGCCACCGTCGAGGTACGACGACCGGCCGGCGACGAAATACGCCGTGCCGTCCTCGACCAGCACGCTCCCGTGGACCGGCCAGGCCGATTCCAACTGGTCCATGTTCACAATCCAGCGCATCTCGGGCGCGGCGCGGAACCGCCACGCCAGGCGGCCGTCGGCGGCGCGGAGGCAGTACACCCAGCCGTCGGCCGAGCCGAACAGCACGCGCCCGGCGTGGACGGTCGGCGGGCTGTCGACCCGGCCGCCCGCGGTGAAGCTCCAGGCGGGCTCGCCGGAGGCGGCGTCGAGGGCATGAACGGTGTGCGAATCGACCGCGGCCACCAGCATCAAGCCCCCGGCCGCCACGGGGCTGCTCAGCCGACCACCGAGCGACACCTGCCACAGCGTATCCAGTTCGACCGGCACCGCGCACGGCGCCTTGCCGTCGCGGGCGGCGTTCTGGCGGTAGGTGGGCCAGCCGGCCGGGTCCGGCTCGGCCGGCGGCACGTCGTTGTAGGCCGGGCCGCGCACCAGTTCGTTCTCGACCGGCACGGTGTGCGGCTGCGGTTCGCCTTCCCGAAGCGGTGCCATGACGTTGAAGCCGTTGATCTTCGCCTCGATGTAGCACGCGCACGGATGCGGCGGCACGTACAAGAGCCCGTTGGCCGGCATGAACCCGTACTGGCACGCGCCGCGGATCCAGTGGTCGGCAATGCCCTCGCCGGAGGTCAAATCGGCGAACTCAACCCCTGCGCGGCCGGTGATCAGGTACTCGGAGGTGGCGAAGCTGCGATGGCACCGGCCGTGGCCCATGCCGACGGTGTAGAACTCCTGGTCGGCGGGCCGGGTGAACTCGACCTCGCCGGTGTGCAGGTTGCGCCCTTCGGTCACGCCCGGCTGCCGGGCGCACACGATGCGCGTGGTCCACACGAGCCCGCCGGAAACGAGCACGTCGGGCGGGGCGTTGAAGGTTTCCGAAACGGGGCCTTCCCAAAGTTTCTCGCCCGTTTCCGCGGAAAGCGCGTACAGCGTGCCGGTCATTTCCTCCAGCGCCCGCGGGCGGCCGCCGACGGCTTCACGATACGCCTCCTTGCTGCAGTAGTCCCACGTCACCCCTTCGCCTTCCACGGGGCACTCGTCGACCAGCCCCACCCGCTGAACCCACGCCGCGTTCCGATCGCCCGAAAGGACCACGCCGTCGTGAACGGCCAGTGTCGGCGCCAGCCAGGTGGGGCGTTGCCGGATGATGGGCCGGGGCGACCGCCACCGTTCATCCCCCGACGCGGCATCGCGGCACACGACGTGGCTTGCGTTCTGGTAAAACACCCGTTCGCCCCAGGCGGCCAGCGTGGTGGGCATGACGAACCCGGCCTGCTCGGCCGGCACGGTCCACAGCACTTCGCCGTCCTCGGCCCGCACCGCCACAATCGACTTGCCTTCGGCCGGGGCCCGGCCCCGCCGCCGGGCAAGCTGGAAGGCGTCGGCGGCGTCGGGGGCGCCCGTCACCACGTACAGCGTGCCGTCGTGAACGATCAGTTCCTCGGCTCCCGCGGTCGCGGCGTATTCGCGCACGATCTCGCCGGTGGCCGCGTCGAGCGCGCTGACCGGCTCGCCGTAACCGAGCGTCGCATACACCCGGTCGTCAACCGCCACCAGCCGCCGGGCCAACTGCGGCGGGCCGCTGCGGAAACCCCGGAAACGCGATTCCCACGCCGGGATATCTCGCTCCCACAGCCGCACGCCGCTGAAGGCGTCGCGGGCGACCAGCCGCCACTCGGACGGGAAGGCCACCGACGCGACCGGCCCTTCATCGACGATGTAGAACACGCGGCCGCGGGTAGTGACCATCGCGCTGAAACTGGAAAGATGATCGTGGCTGCGGAGCCACGTCGGGCCGCACCGCCACTGCAAACGGCGTGGGGGCCCGACGGCGCGGTCCTGCCCCACGGCGTTGTTGCTCGCGCTGTGCAGGTAGTGGGTCCACTCGTCGATTTCCTCGGGCCGGGGTTTGATCGTTTTCTCCCATGCTCCGTCCCGGCGGACGTACGCCACGCCGCCCGGGGCCAGCACGCGCATCATTTCATCCTCGGCCAAGGAGCCGCACTCCCCCACGACGAGTAGGTTTGCCAGGCCGTCGGCGTACGGCAGCCGCCGGCCGTCGAACTGCCCGACCGACACCCGCCCGTACAGCCCGCGCCCGCGGATATGTTCGCGTGCTTCGGCCACGCGGGCGTCGTCGGTATCGAGGCCGTGGACGAGAAACGCCTGCTCGGCCCCGATCGCGGCGGTCAGCGCTCCACTGCCGCAGCCCACGTGGACAATCAAGCCCCCTCGGACACCCGTTTCCTGGAGAACTTGGGTGGCCAGGCCGGCCGGCCGGTCCCCTTCGTGGGCGGCCGAGAAGTTCGCCGTTCCCAACAGGGCCGGCACCAGCGCCAGCCATCCACAAAATCCCTTCCTCGAACGTGTCATCGGGCACCTCCCTTTGGCGAAATCGTGGTGGAGTTTCCTGGCCGGAACCCACGGCGAATGGACGGGCGGGTTCTTCATGCACGATTCCAACATAGCCGGACCCCGTGTCCGTTGTCAAGCGCCGGCCTGCATGGGGCGAGGTGCGGCGGCGCGCCCCTTGCCGGATGCGGCGCCTTTCCATTACCATGGTAGCCATCTTCACCCCCTCGCACTCCAAGGAGCCCGACCATGAGCCCGAGAATGTTCGCCCTTTTCGCCGCCCTGCTTGCATTATGCGGCCCGGCGCCGGCGGCCGATTTCGCCGGCGATTTTGCCTCCACGCCCGATCGGGTGTGGATCGGCCCGGAGTATTGGGCCAATCCCATGGAGGATTGGCGGGTACAAGACGGCCGCCTGGAGTGCATCTCCAACGGCGGCAATCGGAACGTCCACGTACTGACGCACCAGTTGGCCGACCGGCCGGGCACGTTCGACATGTCGGTCCGGGTCGGGCTGCTGGAGCAGCGGCCGAACGGCTCGGTCGGCTTCCGCGTCGGCATTGCCGACCAGATTGTCGACTACCGCGGCAACTGCTTCTTCGGCAGCGGTGTGAACGCCGTGCTCGGCGTCAACGGGCAGTTGATCGTGGGCAACCAGCGGAAGAAGCTCGATGCGCAACCCGATCTGGCCGACTTCACCCTACGGCTCACCGCCGCACCCGACGGCGAGCGATATAAGCTCACGCTCACCGTGACCGATCCGGACGGCGCCGCCCTGGGCGAACTTTCCGCCCACGTGCCGCCCGAGGCGCTGGTCGGCAACATCGCATTGGTCAACAGCCACACGACGGCGGGCAATGCCGCGCGGTTCTGGTTCCAGGACTGGACCATCCGGGGCGACAAGGTCGAGGCGAACCCGGAGCAAACCTTCGGTCCGATCCTCTGGGCGATGCACACGCTGAGCGACAATCGCGACGACGACGGCCACGTGCTGAAGATGACGGCCCAGATGCCGCCGCTGGGCGAGGACGATTCACAGGAGGTGGCGCTTGAAGTGCAGCGCGACGGCGGATGGAAGGTGCTGGGCCGCGCGACCATCGAGCCGGAGGCCCGCACCGCCACGTTCCGCATCGCCCGCTGGCCCGCCGAGAAAGAGGTACCCTACCGGCTTGTGTACGAAACGCAAACCACCGACGGCCGCCCGCTGCGGCACGAGTGGGCGGGCACAGTGCGGCCCGACCCGGGCCACCGGCCGGTGACCGTGGCCGGGCTGACCTGTCAGATGCACTACGGCTTCCCCTACAGTCCGCTGGTGAAGAACCTCGAATCGCTCGATCCCGACGTGCTGTACTTCTCCGGCGACCAGCTTTACGAGCAGAACGGCGGCTACGGGATTATTCGCGAGCCGGCCGATCGCGCGATCCTCAACTACCTGCGCAAGTGGTATATGTTCGGCTGGGCCTTCCGCGACGTGA
>SKJM01000585.1 GCA_007122045.1 Planctomycetales bacterium
GCCTCGCTGCCCGTGGCCACCACCACCCCGCGCAACTGGCCGGCCGTGAGCACCGTGCTCGAATAGGCCATACTCTTGCGGTCGCCCAGCGTCGTGTCAGCCTCGACCGGCTCGGCTTGCTTGGTGACCGGTTCCGACTCGCCGGTTAGCGCGGCTTCCTCGACCTGCGCGTTGCGGGCGCGAAGCACGCGCAGGTCGGCCGGTACGCGATCGCCCGCCCCCAGCAGGACGACGTCGCCGGGGACCAGGTCCTCGGCGGGCAGTTCGTGTCGGTCGCCGTCGCGCAGCGCGGTGGCCTTGGGCGAGAGCATGCCGCGGATCGATTCCATCGCGCGCTCCGCCTTCCCCTCCTGGATGAATCCGATGACCGCGGTGATGACGACCACCGCCACAATGACCGCCGTATCGACCCACTCGCCCAAGGAAGCGGTGAGCACGGCCGCAACGAGTAGGATATAGATGAGCAGATTGTTGAACTGGCGCAGGAACCGTTCCAGCGGGCCGGCCTTCTTCTCTTGCGGCAGTTCGTTCGGGCCGTGCGTCTGCAAGCGCTGCTCGGCCTCTTCCCGGCTGAGTCCTTCCGCATCGACGCCGAGCGCCGACAGGACTTCCTCGCCGTCCATCGCGTGCCAGCGGCGCTGCGATTCTTCCTGGGTCGCGGCAGGCTCAGTAGCGGTGCCTTCTTTCATGGGTCGGTCTCCTCATCCTTGTACGCTGGGGTCCAAGTCACCTTGCCGCCCATCCATGCGGGGATCGCAGTAAGGAAAAAGCTGCCGGAAACGGGAAATCCCGAATATGCATGCCAACAATCGGCCCACCTGCGAATTCGCGTGGCAACTGTACCCCGGCTCGCGCGTCAGGGTGTCCCGGCCACAGAAACGGCGCGGCATCGTGGGTGTTCGTGGTCTCGTCATACAGTGCAAGTGGCATGCCAGCCGGTTTGAAGAACGCCGCCGCTTCCGGCCGGTGCGGCCGCTGCATGACGGGGGCTACGTTGCGGAGCGACACATCGGCACGTTGGCCCGACAGTCTGTCGCGGCTGTTCGTTGTCTGTCCGGGCCGGCCGGTCGTTGGCACAGCGGCATGGGCGGTGCGATTGAGCGAGGGAAATCGGTTACCGCTTTCGGAGCCGTCGGCATGGCAGTTGCACAAGGCGGTGCAAGACAAGCCGGGAAACGTGAGACACGCTTTCAGCCTGTCTTCGCCGTGGGACAGGCTTTCAGCCTGTCTTCGCCGTGGGATAGGCTTTCAGCCTGTCTTCGCCGTGGGACACGCTTTCAGCCTGTCTTCGCCGTAGGACAGGCTTTCAGCCTGTCTTCTTCGCCGACTTCCCTGGAAGCCTATCCCGCGCAATTCCGCATTTTATTGCCTTGCACTGCCTAAACGAGCAGGGGAGGGCGGCCCGATTACACCGGTGCCTCGTCCCAACAGCGCCGTGCGCAGATATGATCCAGGACG
The DNA here is from genome assembly GCA_007122045.1 of Planctomycetales bacterium. Classification (GTDB taxonomy): domain Bacteria; phylum Planctomycetota; class Planctomycetia; order Pirellulales; family Thermoguttaceae; genus PWXP01. The sequence continues at coordinate 1,459 of SKJM01000585.1, forward strand.
TGATCCTCCAGTTCACCGTGTTGCTGACTGCGGCACTCTTCGTGCGGTTGACCATCGAGCGACTGCATCTGCCGGGCCTGGTGGGACTAATCCTGCTGGGAATGCTCATAGGACCGGGCGGAGCGGCCCTATTGCCCGACGAACCGGTGGTCGAGTTGCTCGGCGAGGTCGGGCTGATCTTCCTGATGTTTCTCGCCGGAGTGGAGATCGACCTGAACATCTTCCGCCGGCACCGCCGGGAAACCGTTTTGTTCGGGCTGATGGCGTTCGGTTTCTCGCTGGTGCCGGCGGTGGCGGCGGGCCTGGCTCTGGGCTATTCGCTCACCGCCGCCGTCCTGCTGGGAACCCTGCTGGCATCGCACACCCTGATCGCGTACCCGGTGATCGAACAGCTTGGGCTATTGCACCGACGCTCGGTGGTCATTGGAATCGGAGGAACCCTGGTGACCGACACGCTGGCGCTGCTCGTGCTGGCGGTGGCCATCCAAGCCGCCGGCCACAACCCCGAACAGGGAGGAGGCTGGCAATGGCTGGTGCCGCTGGGTGCGTTGGCGGTGCTGACGGCCGGCTCGATCTGGCTTCTCCCGCGGATCAGCCGGGCCTTCTTCCGCCGGTCGTGGATTACGCCCGCGGAGAAGGGGCTGTACGTCTTCGTGGTCATTCTGCTGCTGGCAATGGCGACGGAGTTGATCGGCACCGAAGCGATCCTGGGGGCTTTCCTCGCCGGCGTTTGCCTGAATCGGGCCTTGGCCGCCCGCCGGGAATTGCGCGAACACGTCGAATTCGCCGGCCGCCTGCTGTTCATCCCTTTCTTCTTCGTTTCCACCGGCATGCGACTCGAGCTACAGGTCTTCATGGGGGAAGCACGAGTTTGGCTGCTGGCCGGCCTGCTCTTGGGACTGGTACTGCTGGGCAAGGCCACCGCCGCCTGGGCGATCGGCGCGCGGTACGGGTATTGCCGCGCGGACCGCGTGCTGCTGATCGGGCTGACCATTCCGCAGGCGGCCGCCACGTTGGCCGTCACGCTCACCGCACGCCAGGCACAGTTGTTTGGAGAGGACATGGTCGACGCCGTCATCCTGCTGATCTTCGCAACCTGCCTGGCCGGGCCGCTGCTGGCCGGCTACGTGGGCAAGCAGCTCCGTTCCGGAGCAGATCCCCCATGAACGGTTACAGCCCGAGCCGCCCGGCGACGAGGTTCCACCAATAAACGCACTGCGAATCGGGCGCCGCGCAACGTTACGAAAGCCACTTCCACGACATCGCATGCTTCAAGGCTGTTGAAGTAGATCGTGCCCATGTTGAGCCTCAGCGAATCACGTCGACAACCGGCTTACGGACCTCGACGAGCATGCCACGTCGAGGGTCGGGCTCGGCTTGTCGGAGTGTTCGCAGCGTGTCCAGGCACGATCTCGTCGAGCCGCACCGGGGCCTCGCCGGGGCGGATGTCCAGGTGCTGCTCCGCGCCGGCCTCGCCATAGGCGCGGCGGACCACCGAAAGCTCCTCCTCGACCAGCTCGGCGGCGGCCGGCTCGAGTTGCTCGTTGCGGACGTTGGCCATCGCGAGCGGACGCGGCGCAAGCGAGGCAGCCAGGTCGGGCAGGTCGTACGCCGTCAGCGCGTTGGCCACCGTGTCGGCCGCCGTAACCGCGTAGAACCGATTCATCACGACCGATCGATAGGAAATCAGGGGCTCAATCAGGACCACGCGCCGGAACGAATCGTCGAACGCGGCCGCGTGCAACAGCGGAATCGTGGTGGTGCCCCGGCCGACGGCCGCCAGTTCCGACGTATCGACGTCCGGGCGAGCCTGGAGAAAGCGGGCGCATCGGACGATGTCGGCCGCACGGATGCCCACAACGCTCCGACCAGTCTGGACGCCCAGGAACGCGATGGAATTGGTCACCCGCCCCAACTCGCCCGTTCCCGAGAGGTCCGGCGCCAGGACCGCGTAGCCCTGTTGCACCAACTGGGCCATCTCGCCCTCCGGGCCGGCCTCGGCCGCCTTGCCGTCCGGGTGCAGGTAAATGAGCCCAGGATGCCGCTCGCCTTCCTCGGGGATCATCAACAGCAGGGGAAGGATCAACTCGCCCTCGCCGGGAATCACGTATTTCTCGACGCAATAGCCGTCCCTGCGGTATCTGCCGCGGAAGATCGGCCCAGTGAGCGGCTCGGGGTCGAGGTAGCCGGCAATGTTTCGCGCATCCTGCTTCACCCGGCGAAGGTGTGCGGCGATGTCTGTTCGCCGCGCCTTGTCCAGTTCTTCCAGCCGGGCGGCGGTCTCCGCCCGGTTGATCGACCAGACGGTTTCGCCTCCGAGGGAATCGATCAGTTGCCCCGTCGGCGTGATGGTCAGTTCTTCCTCGCTGAGAATTTCCATCTCTTCGTGTCGACGATCGCCGGGCAGGTTCAGGTGCTTCTGGAAGAACGCGTAGGTGGCTTCGTTGTTCTTCGGGGTGAACCCGTGCCGGTA
>SKJM01000746.1 GCA_007122045.1 Planctomycetales bacterium
CGCCCCCATTGACACGGTCTGCCTTTGGTGGTAAAAGTGCGGTTTTGGAGGGTTCAGTTTCCTATCACGGTTCGCGGCGTTTCGTGACTTTGTTTTCGTCGGGGGCGAGATTCCCCCATCGCTGCACGGTCCCGGCCCAGGGCGCCGTCCGCACCTCGGGCTGGCTGGTATGATTCGATCTCGGGCGCAACGCCGACGGTTGGGGGCCGCATTGGTTGCGGCGGCGATGGTGCATATTGTCTTGGCGGTGTTTCTGGCCGTTTCCCGGCCCGGAATGCGCAGAGGCGACGGGGCGCTGCGGGAAGGCGTTGCTGACCTCGAGCCCGAGCCCGAAGTGCCCGCCCCGGCCGAAGAGCAACCGCCTCCGCTGGAGCGGCAGGAACTGCGCGGCCCAATCGAGGCGAGCGTGGAACGTTTTGCCGAGCAGGACCAGCGGGAACTGGCCGAGCGGGCGGCGGCAGGGGCCCGCTGGTTGGAACGCCACAGCAGCGAACAGGCCATCGCGGAGATCGGCGAAGCGGTGCGCAAGGCCTCCGACGCCCCCGAGCGCGCCTACGCGCCGGTGGATCCGCCGCCCCCCGGCGACTTCGACCACGACACCATGCTGCCGTACGCCGTCCGGCAGGTGACGGACGACGACGGTTCGGGCCGGGTGATCTACACGTGGGTGGACGAGCGGGGCCGGAGTTTGGAGATCGAGATGGCCGAAGAGGGGTCGGACCCGGCGCTGACGGCCGCGTTGCAAATGGCGGCGCGCTCGCCCATGATGCGCCAGCTTTTCCAGACCAGCGTGCTGCCGGTGTTGGAATCGCAACTTCGGCAGGTGCATTGAGTCCGGCGTCGGTTGTGGGCGGGTTTGCTGTCTTCTCATGCACCGCCAGACCGACTAAGCTACCTCTTTTTCGGTCATCGTCTTTCTCGGAAAATTGTATCTGGTGGCCGAAAAATAGACCAGTCCCCGGCCGGCCCGTGAACGGGTACCGTGCCGCTTTCAGTCCCTCCTTGGATAGGCCCCCACTTTTCATCGCCAGGCGGGTCACGTATACAGGGGTTGCGGTTTCCGGTTTACACACGGCTGGTTGACTCCATGGATCTGCATCTGACGAACAAAGTGGCCCTGGTAACGGGCGGCTCGCGGGGGCTGGGCCGGGCGATCTGCCTGGGCCTGGCCGCCGAGGGGGCCCGCGTAGCCATCAACTACTACCGCGACCTCGAGCGGGGCATCGACCTGGTCGACGAGGCCACCGAACTGGCCCGCGAAATCAAAAAACGCCACGGCGCCGATGCCCTCCCGGTACCGGGCGACATGGGCAAGTCGGCCGACGTCGAGCAGATGTTCCGCCTCACCGAAACCGCCTTCGGACCCCCCGACGTGCTGGTGAACAATGCCGGGGTGTGGCCCACCGGCTATGTGAAGGACCTGACCGAGCAGCAGTGGAATGCGGTCCAGCAGGTTAACCTGACCGGGCCGTTCGTGGCCAGCCGCGAGGCGGTCCGCCGCTGGATCGACGCCGGCCGGCCGGGACGCATCGTCAACATCACCTCGCAGGCGGCCTTCCACGGCTCGACGACCGGCCACGCCCACTATGCGGCGTCGAAGGCGGGCCTGGTGGCCCTGACCGTCTCGCTCGCCCGCGAAGTGGCCCAATACGGCATCCAGGTCAACGCGGTCGCCCCCGGATTCATGCTCACCGAGATGGCCCGCGACGCCATCGAGCAGCACCAGGACCAGTACCTGGCGCGCATTCCGTTGCGGCGCGTGGCCGACCCCGCCGAGGTGGCCAACGTGGTCGTGTTCCTGGCCTCGGCGGGCGCCAGCTACATGACCGGCGCCACGGTGGACGTGACGGGGGGTATGCTGATGCGATAACCTCCCGCAATAAACGGCCGAACCATTCCCCTAACCACCCCCTTTGCCTATTGTTCCAGAATGCTCACCACCCTTCGTGAAATCCTCGTTCCCGCCCGGGAAAACAGTTACGCCGTTCCCGGCTTCGATTGCGTGGAAGACGTGATGGTCCGCGCCGTCCTGGAGACCGCGGAACGGTTGCGTTCGCCCGTGGCCATCATGTGCCTCGAAGGCGACTTGCAGGGAAACGGCTGGCACTACATCCCGGGGCTGGTCCGGGCGGTGGCGCCGTTTCACGACATTCCCATCGCGCTGCACCTCGATCACGCCACCAACCTTGAATTGATTCACCGCGCGGTCGAGGCGGGCTTCTCGTCGGTGATGATCGACGGATCGGCGCTGCCGTTTGAGGAAAACGTGAAGCTCACCAAGGCCGCCGCCGACCTGGTCAAGCCGCACGGGCTGAGCATCGAAGGCGAACTGGGCCACGTCGGCGGCGCCGACCTGGAGGCGACCGGCCACCACGATTCCATCTTCACCGAGCCGGAGGAGGTGGTCCGGTTCATCGAGGAGACCGGGGTCGACGCGCTGGCCGTGTCCATTGGCACCGCCCATGGGGTGTACGAGGCCGAGCCGGAGTTGAACATCGAGCGGCTGCGGGAGCTGAACGCCGTGAGCCCCATCCCGCTGGTTCTGCACGGTGGGTCGGGGACCCCCGAGGCCCAGATCCGCGAGGCCATCCGCAACGGCATTTGCAAGCTGAACATCTTTGCCGACTCGCGCATTGCGATGGCCCGGGGGATGAAGCGCTCGGTCGAGGGCTTCACTCGGCCCGACCCGCTGCCCCGTCAGCTTTTTGGCCCGATCCAGGAGGAGGTCGCCAGGGTGGCGGCCGAGAAGATCGCCCTTTTCGGGAGCGCCGACCGCGTGTAGCCATGAAACCGATCACTGACGGGGACTGTCCCAATTTTCGCGACCCACCGGGTAAGCCGCCCCATCGCCCGGCCTATCGGTCGCGAAAATGGGACTGCCCCCTTCCCCTGCCACGCATGATTCCTTACCCATGAAACTACTTGCCATCAGCGATACGTACATTCCCGCGGCGTTCATGCGCGACGGGTTCGCGTCCTTGGGCGAAGTGGGCGTCGAGGTGGAGGTCCGCTCGTGGGAGCACCCGACGCTCATTGAACTCCAGGAGGCCAACCTGGCCGTCGAGCAGGGGGGGCCGGAGGCCGTTGCCCTGCCCGACGAACTGTTCCGCGGCCTGGACGCCTTCGACTTCCTGTGCGTGCAGTTCTGCCCCGTGCCCCGGCGGATGATCGAGGCGGCGGCTGGTTTGAAGGCCATCGGCGTGCTGCGCGGCGGCACGGAGAACGTCGACGTCGAGCTGGCCACGCGGCGCGGCGTGGCCGTGCTGAACACGCCGGGGCGGAACGCGCGGGCGGTGGCCGAGTGCACCCTGGGCCTGATCCTGGCCGAGGTGCGCAACATCGCCCGGTCGCACGCCCTGTTGAAGCAGGGCATTTGGAGCCGCGATTACCCCAACCAGGCGGCCATTCCGGAATTGTGCGAGAAGACCGTGGGCCTGGTCGGCTACGGCTCAGTGGCGCAACTGGTGGCCGGCTACCTGGCGGCGCTGGGCAGCCGGGTGATCGCGTTCGACCCGTTCTTCCAAGGCGACTCGGCCCCGGCGGAACTGGTCGACCTGGAAACCCTGCTCGGCAACTCCGACGTCGTCTCGCTCCACGCGCGGCTGACCGAGGAAAGCCGGCACCTGATCGGCGCCGAGCAGTTGCAGCAAATGAAGCCGACGGCCGTCTTGGTCAATACGGCCCGCAGCGGGCTGATCGACGAGGCGGCCCTGGTTCGCGCGCTCCAGGCGAGGCAGATCATGGGGGCGGCGCTCGACGTGTTCGACACCGAGCCCCTGCCGCCGGACCATCCGCTCGTGGCGCTGGACAACGTGACCATTGTGCCGCACATTGCCGGAAGCACGATCGACGCCTTCCGGAACAGTCCGAAGATGATGGCCGGGCACCTGCGCCGCCTGATCGAGGGCAGCCGACCGGTGCCGATCGTCA
>SKJM01000734.1 GCA_007122045.1 Planctomycetales bacterium
CGACCCCTACGCCCATTCCAGCGCAGCCGTCGTGCTGCTGACCCGCGACGGCGGCCGGCAGTGGATGCCCAGCCGCAGCACGCTGCTGCCCCGCTTGCAGCGTGTGGGCCTGTTCGACAGGCGCACCGGCTGGGCGGCGGGCGATCCATCGGCCATGTACCCGAGCGGCGTGTTCCTCACGGCCGATTCCGGCCAAAGCTGGCGCCCGCTCACCGGCCCCGGCACCGCCTCCTGGCTGGCCGCCGACCTGATCGATGGGCAAACCGGCGCCGTGGCGGGGCGAAAGGGCACCGCGGGCGTCATCCGGCGGGGGGAGGTTCGCCATGGCGAGGTCGGCCGGTTCGGACTGCGAAATCTTGCACAGCTTCGGCTGTCGCCGCCGACGGGCGGTTGGCTTGCGGGCGACGGCGGCCTGCTGCTCCACACGCCCGACCTGGCCACGACCTGGCAGACCCCGCCGGCCGAGTTGCCCGCCGCGGCCGCCCAGTTCGACTTCCACGCCCTGGCCGTGCACGGCGAGCGGGTGTGGGTGGCCGGTACGCCCGGCACGCGCGTCTTCCACTCGTCCGACGGCGGCCGGTCGTGGGAGGTTTCGCCCACCGGGTCGCGTGTGCCGATTCGCGGGCTGGCTTTCGCCGACCAGCGCCGCGGGGTGGCGGTGGGCGACTTGGGTACGATCCTGACGACGGCCGACGGCGGCCGGACCTGGCAAGTACAGCAGGCCGGCGGGCGGCGGGCGGCCTTGATGGGGGTGTTCGCGCGGAGCGACGACGTGCCCCTCGAACTGCTCGCCCGCCTGTGCGGCGAGGAGGGATACCTGGGTGTGGTCGAGGTCGTCGGCCGCGACGACGTCGAGGTGTCCCAGCGGAGCCCCACCCACGCCGCCGACCGCGTCCATGAAGCCGTTGTGGCCGTGGGCGCGTGCGGGGCGAACTCGGCTTGGCGGTTCCCCCTGCGGCAGTTGGGCCTCGGGCTCGACGCCGAACAGGTGGCGGCCATTTGGGATCGGGCGAACGACGGCCGGGGGTTCGAGCAGCTTGGCCGCCACCTGGTGCGGCAGATCCGCCTTTGGCGCCCGGACGTCGTGGTTACCCACGACGCCAGCCCGAAGGCCCGCTTGCCGCATGGGCACCTGGTCAACCAGTTGGTGCTTGACGCCATCGAGCAAGCGGCCGACCCCACCCGATTCGCCACCCTGGCCACCGACGCCGGCCTGGAACCGTGGCGCGTGCGGAAGGTGTTCGCGAAGCTGGAGCCGGGCCACCGCGGCATGCCGGAATTGACCACCTCGCAAATCGCCGTCCGGCTGGGAAGCTCGCTGGAGGCCCTCTGCGCCCTGCCGCGAGGTGTGCTTCACGACCGCTTCACGCCTGCCCCGGCCACCCTGGGGTTCTCGCTGCTGGTGAGCCGGTTGCCGCAGGACCCGGGCGGCCGCGACTTTTTCGCCGGCATCGCCCTGGAGGCCGGCGGCGAGGCGAGGCGCGAACTGTTGCAGCCGGCCCCGGGCGGCATCGACGCCCTCCGGCAGATCGCCCGGCGCCGGCAACACGTCGAGGGCATTCTGCGGCGCTCGCGCGACGACACGCAGACGGCGGCGCATCTGCTGGCCGGGGCGGGCGCGTTGACGCGCGGCATGGAACCGTCGGCCGCCGGCGACATCCTGTACCACCTGGGCCGGCGATTCGTCGAGGGGGGCCAGTGGGGGATGGCCGCCGAGATATTCGAACTGTTGGCCGAAGACCACCCGGACCACCCGCTCGCGTTGCCCGCCGTGACCTGGCTGGTGCAGTACCACGCCAGTTCCGAGGCCCGGTGGCGCGTTCAGGGCGAGCAACGGGTGAGCGTGCAGTTTGCCGACGGCCGCGCCGGCGCGCCCGGCCCCGCCTCGGCCCCCCGGCACGCCTCGGCGCTGGCGGTCGAGGCGCCCGAGATGACGGAAGGCCCGGAGCGGGCGGCGGAACTCGGCGCCCGCATCGAACAAACGCGCCCCGCCCTGTTCGCCCAGCCCAGGGTGCGGTTCCCACTAGCGGTGGCCGATCGCAGCCGCGGACTGCCGAAGGCCGCGGAACGTTTCTTCCTGCTGGCCGGCCGCTCGGCCAACCAAAACGCGTGGTGGCTGAATGCCCGAGGCGAACTGTGGCTGGCCGAACCGGACGGCCTCCCGCCGAAGCCCGCGCTGCGCTGCGTGCCTGCCGCCGCGAAACCGCGGCTGGACGGGGTGCTGGACGACGCGGTCTGGCAGCGTGCCAGGCCGGCGCCCCTGCGCAGCCTGTTGGGCGACGACGATGCCTGGCCCGCCGAGGTGAAGTTCGCCTACGACGACCAGTTCCTGTACCTTGCCGTCCGGTGCCGCAAAGCGCCCGGCGCCGCCTACCCGGAACCCCAAGGCCCGCGCCCGCGCAATGCCGACCTTTCTCGCCACGACCGCGTGGAAATCTACCTCGACCTCGACCGCGACTACGCCACCTGGTACCGCTTCGCGGTCGATCACCGCGGCTGGGTGGCCGAATCGTGCTGGGGCGACGCAAGCTGGAACCCCACGTGGTTTGTCGCCCGGGCCGCCGACGCGGAAAGCTGGACCGTCGAGGCGGCCATCCCACTGGACCAACTGACGGGCGCCTATCCGGCTTCGCGGCACGTCTGGGCCCTGGGCATCCAGCGGATCGTCCCCGGCGTCGGCTTTCAATCGTGGACCCAGCCGGCGGCCATCGAGGTCATGCCCGAGGGATTCGGATGGCTGATGTTCGAATGAGCGGCGGCTTGTCATAGCGGGCGCGGCCGGTGTACAATGAGGGAACACTTCCGGGGCGCCGCAGGGAGTATTCCTCCCGTCGCCCGCCGAGGGACAGTCCTCTCCTATTCGTGGTTTTCGGGCCGGATTATTGGGGTGGTTTGCGCCTTGAAGGTGGGGAGGTTCCCGTGAAGATGGCCGGTAGTATGGCCGTTTGAACCCGCCGTAAGGACTATCTTTCATGTCGAATTGCAGTGAACCCCATGGGCGGCCCTTCGGGTGCCTGCGGCACGCGAGCGCCGCGGCCCTGCCGGCCGCGTTGCTGGCAAGCGTTCTGGGATGCGGCGCCGGCGAGTACCAGTCGCGCGTGCAAGCGCGGGTGCAGGAAATGGCCACCGGCAGTGAATTTGCGGGCCTTTATGCGGCCCAGACGCTGGGCGACAGGCCCGTTTCGGTTCGGGTGCCGCAGGTGTTCACCAGCCCGCCGCTGGTTCCCGGAGCGGAGGTTCCGGGGGAGGGCGCTCCTCCGGCCACCGAGCGCGTCCAGCCCGGAGTGGTCGACCTGCCGGGGCTGACCTACACGTATGAGGATTTCGTGGCGGATGCGGAAGGCGGCCGGATTCCTTTTTACCTGCACGTGGGAGCAGCGAACACCACCCACCGTGCCTTCCGGGACCCCACGAATCGGTGGGTGCACCAGATCAAGAGCCGCTTGCCCGACCAGGACCCCTCCTGGGAGCGAGTCGAATGCGACACGCCGGACGGCCGTTTTTTGGTCTGGCAGCGTCTGCGAGCGGAGGGCGAACAGCCGTTTTCCTATGTGAGCCAGGACGGGCGGCGCCGGGTCGTCGAACTGCCCGGGATATTGGAAATTTACTATCGGGTTGAAGGCGATTGGGCCATTACCCTGGTATGGCGAGTCCCGTCCAGTATCGCTCCGCACGTGGGGCTGGAACGATGGGCGCCCATGGTCGCCGGCACCGTGAGCCTCGCGGGCCAGACCGAGCCGGCCGGCGCGCCGATGCATTAGCATTGCGAAATGTGAAACGCCGTGGGAACTGTTTCCATGGCGGTTACAGTTTCTTCCATAGATTCACCGAAAGGTAAGGGGGACCGCCATGTCACACCGGCTGTCTGGGCTGATTGGTTTGCTGCTGATCGTTGTTCTTTTGGGTTGCGGCCGCGACGACGGGCCGTC
>SKJM01000329.1 GCA_007122045.1 Planctomycetales bacterium
CTTGTGCCGCTGGAAGGTATCCCAATCGACCCCTTCATAGGGATTGAGCACCAGGGTCCGTGCGTGTTCTTCGGCCGCGAGCCGTTCGGCCGCCATGGCCGCAACGCCGATGCACAACGCAGCCAGGGCCATTCGCGTGATTGTTTTCCATCGCAACATAGCAGCACTCCCATTGTAAAACGGACACATTGAACTAGCCCATCGTGGTAGTATTGTAGCGACATGGCCAATGGCTGTCAAACTGGGAGATGCGTGTGAACCCCGCTGTCGGTGCATATCTGAGCACACAATCGGAAGGGACCCGCTGACAGCGGACCGGTATGCTTCGGCCGTCCCACCTGGCCGTCGGCTCTGCCCCTCGCCGGGAACCTGTGGTAAACTGAAGCAAGTGGCAGGTTGGCGTTGGCCCGTAGGATGGACATTCCTGTCCGTCGAGCCAAGACGTAGGATGGACATTCCTGTCCGTCGAGCGAGCACCGACAGGAATGTCTATTGTTCCGACGGACAGGAATGTCCATCCTACGTCCGAATGAATTTCTCGTTGCCTGCCGAAAAAAAACCCCTTCGTTGCCCGCAACCCTACACAGAGGGCCGCCGCTCGTCATGAGCGGAGCAAACTCTCCGCTCCGCGAAGACGGGAACGGCCGATTGCCCAGTATCCCCGTTACCCGAGAGCCCTTGATGGATCCATTGCGAATGTGCCTGGCGCTCGGACCGGTTGCGGTGTACATGCTCGTTTTGGGGGGGGTGAACCTCTCGCGCCGGCCGCTGCTCGTGTCGGGAATTCGCGATACGGCGGCGCTGGGGCTTGCCATTTCCGGGCTGGTGCTGGTTGGGCCGTTGGAGTTGTTCGTTCCCGGCGCGGCCGTGATCCGGTACGGATGGCTCGTGTGGCCGCTGCTGGTGGCCTTTTACGTCATGTGCGTGGTGCTGACGCTGCTGATGATGCGGCCCCGGCTGATCGTGTACAACGTGTCGGCCGGCGAACTGCGGCCGATCCTGGCCGACCTGGCCGCGCGGCTCGACCCCGACGTCCGCTGGGCCGGCGACAGCGTGGACCTGCCCCGCCTGGGGGTCAGCCTGCACTTCGAACCGTCGGTCTGGATGCGCAACGTGTCGCTGGTTTCCTCGGGCGGGCAGCAGGATTACCTGGGCTGGCGGCGGCTGGAGCGGGAACTATCGGCCGCCTTGGCCCCCATCGAACTGCGGCGCAACCCGCGCGGCTTCAGCCTCCTCAGCGCCGGCACGCTCATCCTCGCCTGGCTGGTCATTCACATCGCCCGCGACCCGCAAGCCGTCGGCGAGGCGCTGATCGACCTGCTGCGGCTGTAGCGATACAGGAACGGGCTTGCGGGTGCGTGAACTCCAGCATGGTTGGCGCCGGGCTGAACGCGGTTCGTGCATCCCCCTCCCGTTTGCCGTTTCCGCCGGGTAAAATGAAGGTCGACAGGATTTCCGACCACGCCTTGCCCGGGACCCACTCGTGCCCGCCTCGCATTCCGCGCCGCGCATTACCGCCTTCGGTTTCCAGCCGGGTGAAGTCCTGGCCGGGAAGTACGAGGTACTCGACCAGCTTGGCTGGGGCTGGGAGGGCGAGGTGTACCTGGTTCGGGAATGCGCGACGGGCATCGAGCGGGCGGCGAAGATCTGGTTCCCGCACCGCAATGTGCGGAACCGCGCGGCCCGCTTCTACGCGAAGAAACTGCACAAGCTCCGCCACTGCCCCATCCTGATCCAGTACCACACGCAGGAGACTATCGAGTTCCGCGGCCAGCGGGTCCGCTTCCTGGTGTCGGAATACGTCGAGGGGGAATTGCTGCGCAAGTTCATCGACCGGCAGCCCGGCCGCCGGCTGACCGTGTTCGAGGCCCTGCACGTACTGCACGCCCTTGCGGCCGGCATCGAGCAGATCCACAACGTGCGCGAATACCACGGCGACCTGCACGACGAGAACATCATCATTCGCCGGCGCGGCATTGCCTTCGAGTTGAAGCTGGTCGACATGTTCCGCTGGGGCGCCGCCAGCCCGGAAAACATCCACGAAGACGTGATCAACCTGGTGCGCCTCTTTTACGACGCCGTGGGCGGCGCCAAGCGATACGCCCGGCAGCCGGCCGTGGTCAAGAAGCTCTGCTGCGGCCTGAAACGGTCGCTGATCCTGCGGAAGTTCCGTACCGCCGGGCAGTTGCGGCAGTACCTCGAAACGTTGCCGTGGGAATAGGGGCTTGCCATGAACGTCGAGATATTCTTCCAAACCGAGATGCCCCGGGCCGAGCGCCACGCGATCGGATGCGGCGAGGCCGCGGTGTACTCGGCCCGGGCGCCGGGCAAGGAGTCGGCCAATGAGGATGCCGCCGCCCTGGTGGCCCTCGACGGCCGGGGCGCCGTGCTCGTGGTGGCCGACGGCATGGGCGGAATGCCGGCCGGCGAACAGGCCGCCGGCCTGGCCGTGCGAAGGATGATCGCCTCGCTGCAGGAGCGCGTGCCCGGCGAACCCAACCTGCGCGGGGCCATCCTCAACGGCATCGAAGACGCCAACCGGGCCATCGGCGAATTGGGCGTCGGCGCCGGCTCGACCATTACCGTCGTCGAGGTCCAGGGGCATACGGTCCGCCCCTATCACGTCGGCGATTCGATGATCCTCCTCGTGGGCCGCCGGGGCAGGCTCAAGCTCCAGACGGTCTCCCACTCGCCCGTCGGCTATGCCGTCGAGTCGGGCGTGCTCGACGAGGCCGACGCCATGCACCACGAGGACCGGCACCTCGTCTCGAACATGCTGGGAACGCCCGATATGCGCATCGAGGTCGGCTCGGCCCTGGAACTCGCCCGCTTCGACACCCTCCTGCTGGCCACCGACGGGCTGTTCGACAACCTGCACACCCACGAGGTGGTCGAGTGCGTGCGGAAGGGGCCCCTGGACCGGGTCGCGCGAACGCTCGTCGACCACTGCCGGCGCCGCATGACCGAACCCGAGCCGGGGTTGCCGAGCAAGCCGGACGACCTCACGTTCATCGTCTTCCGCCGGTAACCGTAAACGGCCGGCTGGGGACTGGTCTATTTTTCGGCGAACAAGCGCTGTTGTCAGGGAAAGACGATGTCCGAAAAATGGACCTGTCCCCTTACCGGCCGAAGGGGACAGTCCCCCGTAAACGGTTACTTCCGCCGCTCGCGTCCGGCGCCGCAAGCCGCCCCCGGCACGGCAGCCGCAGTGCCCGAACGAGCCCGCGGGGGTCCGCTCCCACGTGGAAGGCAGGGAGCGCCCGCGCAGCCGGCCCCCTCTATAGATAATCCAGCAGCGATACTCGCAGGATGCTGCCCATGGACCGGAGCGAGGCCTCGAAAGCGGCTTGCCGGCCGGCCAGGTTCGATACGACCTCGGCCAGATCGGCGTCGTATTCCAACGACAACACCGAGCGAAGCTCGATCTCCTCGGTGTCGATCCGATACTGGAGCAGATCAAGCGACTGCTGGCGGGCGCCCAGTTCGGCGCGGGCGAAGTTCAGGTCGACGACCTTCCGGTCGAGCATCTCGACGGCCCGCTCGATGCCGCCCACGTCGTTGGCCTCCAGGGCCTGTTGGAGGCGGAGCAGGGCGGTGACGAGGCTTTCGGTTTCCAGGGGGCGCACGTCGCGGCCCTCGAGGATTTGCTCGTCGCCGGCGGGCAGGCTCGTCGCGGAAGCCTGCCCGGCGGGGATCAGGCCCAACCCGATGGCCGCCGTGCTGGTGACCGCGCGTTCCACCTTGAGCGTGCCCTCGCCGTCGCTGGTCCGGTCGATCAAGACAATGCCGTTGCCGTACTCGGCGGGGCGGGCCACCAGTTCGCCCGGCGCCAAGGCGTTGAGGTGCTCGATCACCTCGCCGATGGTGGTCAGCCCACTCACGTCGACCTCGAAAACCTCGCCGTCGGCGAGGGTGATGGTGAAGTC
>SKJM01000604.1 GCA_007122045.1 Planctomycetales bacterium
CCCCGAAAGATGCAGACGAGGTGCGCCTCGCCAAAGGCCTGCGTCGAATCGCTCACGTTGAGTGCGCCGACCAGATTCGTCAATGGCTCAAACTACTGGACGGCAACGCGGACAGCACCGCGGTTGACTTGAAGCTGGCTCAGATGCTGCACGTCAGCCTATGGGGCAATGACAGCAAGGGATGGACACTGGCAAACGCATCGGAACGGTTGCAGCGGAACCCGGCGGCAATCCGAGATCTGCGAGCGGTCCTCGAATACCGCCTCCGTCATGCGCCGACCCATCATGCCGGTCGAGTCCCCGGGATGGCAGGGCCGCTGACGATCCACGCCGCCTATACCCGGGATGAGATCCTGGTGGGATTGGGGCACTGGTCTCTGGAGCGGCGACCCGATCAGCGAGAAGGTGTGCTTCACATCCCGGGTGCGAAGATTGATGCGTTCTTCGTAACGCTGCAGAAGACCGAAGAGGAGTACTCTCCCACGACCATGTACGAGGACTACCTGATCTCTCACGACCAGTTCCACTGGCAGTCCCAGAGCAACACATCCGTCCAGTCGCCGACCGGGCAGCGGTACATCCATCACCGGGACCTGGGCTACACGCCGCTACTGTTCATTCGCGAAACCAAGTCGTTGCCATCGAGACTTTCAGCGCCCTACCACTTCCTGGGACCGTGCGAGTATGTCTCTCACGCAGGCAGCCGTCCCATCAGCATCGTGTGGCGCCTGCTGCATTCCGTTCCGGCACGCCTCTTCCGCACCATGGCCCGGCAGAACGTTGCATGAAAGTGATCATGAGCTTCATCGACCCCTTCGACCCGCTGGACGCTTTCACGTACGACGAGTTTCTGGAGCCCGCGGCTGAGTATCAGTGCGGGCATTGCGAACGGCTGTTTGGCGAGGAAAACGTCGTATGGAGCGAAGAGCAGGGATGCTACATTTTCACCTGCCCAAGCTGCGGGTGCTGGGGCGTGGTGAACTCGTGAGCCGTAGCCGCTGACGGGCGGCGGAGGCCGTGTTTTCTGCTGGATGGAAGGGATGTGGGCTGTCTTGGAGTGCGGAGGCTTGACGCCGCTCTGATTTTGCGTCAGCTTTGGCGTTGCGCACGGTGGCTTCTTGAGGCGCAGAGAGAGAAAAGGCATAGCCAAAGCGGCGTCAAGCCTCCGCACTCCAAAGAAGGCGAACCCGCCAGTGAGGCGGTGTTGGCGGTACTTGTGATCGCAGCCGTTTCCCCCCGTGCGACTGGCGATGACGAGTTGCCGCGGGAGTTCCGCCGCCTGCTGCCGCTGCACGAGCCGCTGCCCGAGCCCCGGCCGGGCAACAAGGGCGCTGCTGATGCTTCTGTCCGCCCGGGCGATGGTGTTCGTTGGCATTATGATCTCTCCCCTGTTCCGCCTGTCCCCTGCCCCGGTGGTTGGCATTGACGCGGTCCAGACCACGAAACACCGCCGAAAACACCGTAGGGACCCCTCATGGGGCCGGGCACCATCCCAAGAACTGGCCTTGACAAAGCCGGGATCATCAACCGACGCCGAAAAGGCCATGTTTTCTTACCAATATCGTGAACCACTACCCTTCTCAGCGTATACGCCGGAAGATATTGGCGATACTCGGCGTTCTCCGGTTCCATCAGCGTCAGCTTGATCGTCTTGCGCAGCAGAAGGGCCCCGCACTTCTGCGAATGCGTGAACTTCGCATACACGGCGGCATCGTCGCTGATGACAATGTCCGACAACATACACCTGGTACGCGATCCCAATAACGATTTCCAGCCCGAACTCGCTGCGCCCAAAGACGCCAGGAATCGTGCCGTACCGATTGTTGGGCCCGCGATAGATTTCATGCGCGACCAGTACCGCTTGGCCACCCCGGCGCGCTCGGCGCCCTGCGGAAGCTGCAGATCGAGAAGCGGCAGGAGACGATCGCGGAGGTCGAACCCGCGGTGGCCGCCCGCCGCGCCAAGTTCCGGCGCGGCCTGGCGCGAGGGGTGGTAGGGCCGTGCCGGTGAGCGTCGCAAGAAAGGGACTCTGCCGTTTCTAGGTGCCAGACTGCTTTTCCTGGGGACGGCACAACGGCGTGTGCCTACTACATTGGAGCGGCCTGCATCTGGAAACGGAAGAGCCAAGAAAGGTATACCCGCCGCGGCCGGCAATTGAGTTTCCGGCGCGGCCGCTCACGGAGGTGCCGCGCCGGAAAGGGGGACGGACAGCGCCTCCGGCATCGTCCAGGCGTGTCGCCGGATTCGTTGGCATTTGTCCACAGCGGCGGGGCCGCGCGATGCCAAAAGGCCACGCCGGGCGAGGTGGCAGAAACGGTGGCCTCGACGGACTTGCGGTCGCAAGTTGTTGCGTAGCCACGGGTTGCGCGCCATTGACGTTGCGGGCCGCCGCTTTGGCACGCCGGTTGCTTTCTCGAATAGCCCGTAACGAGTCACTTTCCCACGCCGCTGTTCAGCGGCCGGTGTGAGTCCGATCGTGTACCTCCCGGCGATTTGCGCGGTCGGTGGTGAGCAGGCCGACCGCCCCCCGGACTCATCCGGCAGAAGCCCCGGTCCCGCCAGACCGGGGCTTCTCTTTTTCTTGGCTCTTCCGCCAGCCGGGATTATTTGCTACTTTCTTGGGCGGATGGTCGCGCGGTCGTTTTCGCGGTACGATGACGGTTCCGGGCCGGACGATTCCGGCAGCCCGATGGTCCGCCAGGAACGCCGCCCGCCCACCGCGCGTGCGGATGGGCCTGGATACACTACCGCGCCCGTGTGCTCTCTCGCATCTACGAACCGGAGGAGACCGTCATGAGCGAATACCGACCAAAATCGCCTGCCCGCCGGCAATTCCTGGGCCAATTGGGCAGGGGGACCGCGGCCACGGCTTTGGGAGTGGGGTTGCTTGGCCCCCAAAGGACGCCGGGTCAGCAAGGGCCGATTCCCGGCTTCGAACAGGCCACGTCCTTCGACGCCGACGGGACGTGGCAGCCGGTCTCCGACCGGAAGATCCGCATGGCCATCGTCGGCCACGGCGTGTGCCGCTTCGGGGCCGCCTTCGGGTTCCAGAATCACCCGAATGTCGACATTGTGGCCGTCAGCGACCTGATTCCCGAACGCTGCCGGGCCCTGGCCCAGGCGGTCGGCTGCGAAAAGACCTACCCGTCGCTGGAACAGTTGGTCAAGGACGACGCGGTCGAGGCGGTGTTCCTGGCCACCGACGCGCCCGGCCACGCCCGGCACAGCCTGGAGGTGCTCAAGCACGGCAAGCACGTGGCCGTGGCGGTGCCGGCCTTCTTCGGCGACGAGTTCGACGAGGCCGAGAGACTGCTGGAAGCGGTCAAGACCTCGGGGCTCACGTACATGATGTTCGAGACGTCGTGTTACCGGCCCGACTGCTACGCCATGCGGCAGCTTTACCTGGCCGGCTGCCTGGGCGAGGTGGTGTACTCGGAGGGCGAGTATTACCACTACATGGCCACGCCCATCGACTCCTTCCGCGGCTGGCGCGTGGGGCTGCCGCCGCTGTGGTACCCCACGCATTCGACGGCCTACCACGTGGGCGTCAGCGGCGGCCATTTCACCGAGGTTTCCTGCCTGGGCATGCCCAGCATCGTCGGGCACCTGAAGCCGGAGAACAACCCGTACCACAATCCGTTCGGCACCCAGGTCGCCCTGCTGCGGGCCAGCGAGGGCGGCATGTCGCGCATGACGTGCAGTTGGGACACGCCGGGGTGGGGCGGCGAGAAGGGGCGGGTGCGCGGGCAGCGCGGCACGGTGGAGGGGACGACCTACCAGGGGCTCGCGAAGGAACGGCCCTCGCTCGCCCGGCCGCCCCTGCCGCCGTCGCTGGCCGCCGGCGGCCACGGCGGTTCCCACGGCCCGCTGACCAACGAGTTCATCACCGCCCTGCTCCAGGAGCGCAAGCCGGCCATCGACATCG
>SKJM01000267.1 GCA_007122045.1 Planctomycetales bacterium
GCGATCACTCCCCCTGCGCCGGCTCCTTCAATTCATACAGCATCAACGTGCTCGGCTCGGGAATCTTGCCCCTGCGCGGCCTGTCGCGATTGACCGGCAACGTCTCCCAGCGAACGTAATAGCGTACACCCGGCTCGTCACTCTCGCCTAAGTCCGAAGCCCAGCGAACCTGCATCGCGGAGCCATCTTCGTGGGTGAAGTCGGACTCGGGATATTGCAAATCCGCAGGTAACTGGTGTCCACGCGGCGGAAGTTCGCCGACCGGCTGCAAGGTGTCCGGATCGAGTTTCCAGACGCCCGAGCCATATCGCTCGTTGCTGTAGGGCTGAGACAGATATCCGTCCTCGGTCGGTTGGACCGCGCCGGCTCGGACCTTGGAGGGGATGGCGCCCCAACCGCCGAATTCCCATCGCCACTCCCAGTCGCTGGTCTGATAAATCTTCCAGCCATTGCCTTCCCAGCGGGCGTTGTATATCTGGCTGTTGCCGTTGTCGTCGTAATTGTGGTAATGGATAACCGGGCGGTTTTCCGCGTCAAACCCCACGCCGTAACCCATGTTGATCAGCCCCTCGCCTGGTGGGACGGGGTCGACGACCACGCCCCTGGTCGCGCGCGTGATCGGCAGATCGACGATTTTGCCGCCGACCGTTTTCCAATTCTTCAGGTCCTTGCTCCACACATAGGAGATATGATGGTTGGTCACCGCGTCTGGCGTTACGCGCCACATGAAGGCGTAGTGAAAGCCGCCCTCCGGCCCCCGATGCGGCCCGCTCGGGTACACGTTCACCTCCCCCAGGCCATCGAACAGCGGCTCGGCCAGCAGCCGGCTCCAACTCTGCTCTTGCGGATCCCAGACGTTAACGAGGCGCTGGCCATTTCCACTACCGCCATAGCGATACCAGTAGGTCAGTTCGCCGTGGGGCGTTTCTCTGAACCGCCCGTAGGTCACTCTCCCTTCCTTCTCGCCCACCATGCGGTTGATCTCTTCCAGCGTGTCGATGGCATGCGGTTCCGTGGACCGCCAATACACCAGCGGATTCGCATGCATGTTCCCGCTCAGGTGCAGTAGCCCCTCGGAGTCGACGGCCAGAGTTATGCCCCGATGATTGTTCCAGTTTGCGTTCAAGGGCAGCTCCCGCTTCGCCCACTGCCGCGAGTCCAGCGTGCGATGCGCGATGGTCATCTGCTGATCGGCGTTGTAGTGGACCACGTACTGATGCTCGCCGTGCGTCAGAACCGTCGCCGCCAGGCTCGTGCCGGCGAAGATCCGTCCCACCTCGAGTTCGTCAACGACACGCAGCTCGACCGGCTCCGCATGAACCGGCGCCTGCCAGGCAGCCAAATTGAGCAGAAAGAAGCTCAAGGCCGTCAGAAATGCCGTTCTCGCCCGGCGCCTCGGCCGGTTCACCGCGTGTGTCATGTGCGTCTGATCCTGCATACTGTCTTCTCCCTGTTTGAAAGTCAGCAACCGTTCGCGAGCCCCGGAACCGCTCGGGAATTCACCACCCGCTCCGTTAAGGATAGGAAATTCGATTCCCACGGAACTCAAGGGTAGCCAGCAGAGATTGGCAGGTCAAGGGGGCAGGCGCTCGGGAGTTACTATTGCCGCTGCACCCTCCGAAGCGCCTCCGCCCAAACCCGGCCGCTCGCGTCGTCTTCGGCCGTTTCCCCGTCGCCCTCGGCCTGCCGGGCAATCTGCTCGGCCGAGAGCGCCCGCTTGTACAACCGCACCGCGGCGAGGTCGCACGTGCTCAACTCGCCGGCGTGCGGGTCGCCGCCGAGGTAGAACGGCAGCGCGGGCAGATCGGCCGGCACCTTCCCCTGGGCGACCGGCCTGCCGTCGACGTACACCGTCACCTCCGGCCCGCGCTTGACCGCCGCCAGGTGAGCCCACTGCTGTTCGGGAACGTCGTATTCCAGCCGCAGCGCGTTGGCCCGGCCGCGGTAGGCCTGGAAGCTGTGCGAGGTGAACTTGACGAACGTATCGGCCCCGGCGCCGCGCGAGTCGCGATTGCCGATCAACACGCCCGGGCGGGAATGGCCGGGCCGGATGCGGGCCCGGAACGCCCAGGTGAACTCGGCCTCGCGCGGCAGCGCCGGCAGCTTGCCGCCCGGCAGGAACGCCCGGCCGTCGAACCGCAGCGCCTCTCCCCCCGGGCCTTCAATCAGCTCGGCGGCCTGCCGGACCGGCTCCCGCGCCGCGCCGCGTTCGGCCTGCCGCGGCGATACGTACGGCCCGCCGTATTGGTCGCGCAGTTCATCGCAGCGTTTGCGCATCTGCTCGGCAATCGCCTGGTACTCCGGATGGTCGATGAAGTTCGTGAGTTGGTCCGGGTCGGCCTGCAGGTCGTGGAGGAACTCGTAATCGTGCTCGAAGTACCGGGCGTACACGTACCGCTCGCCGCGCACGCCCTCCCACTTCGGAATGCGGGCGCCGAACTCCAGCAGGTGCTCCAGAAACACGTCGTCGCGCCACGCGGTTTCCTCCTCGTATACCAGCGGCATGAGGCTCGGGCCCTCGTACCGGTCCGGCGGGTCGAGCCCGGCCAGGTCGAGAAACGTGGCGGCGAAGTCGGCGTTGGCGACCAGCCGCGGTTCGACCCGGCCGCGCTTTCCTTCCGGCAGCCGCGGGTCGTAGATGATCAGCGGCACGCGGACCGACTCCTCGTAGTGCGACCACTTGCCCGCAAACCCGCGGTTGCCCAGGTAGAACCCGTTGTCGGAGGAGAAGACGATGACGGTGTTGTCGGCCAGCCCGAGCGACTCCAACTCGTCCATCACCCGGCCGACGACCGCGTCGATCCCGCTGAGCATGCGGAAATAGGCCCGCATGTTCGTCTCGTATTTCTCCGGCGTGTCCCACCGCCAGTAGAACCGCTGGCGGTTGAGCGAGTCTTTGAGGAACTGCGGCTGGCTTTCGTAGATTTCCGGATCGCCCAGCCGGGGCGGGGGAATGTCGATGTCGTCGTACTTGCCGTCCTGCGATTGCGGCCAGGGGAAGTGGCCGATGCCGGGCCGCTTGTCGCCGTCCTCGGCATGGGGCGCGTTGAACCACAGGTTCAGGCAGAACGGCTGGTCCTCGGGCTGCGAGCGGAGGAACTCGACCGCCCGGTCGCCGATCAGGTCGGTCTCGTGGCGCAGCGTGCCGTCGGGCAGTTTCTTGAAGTACGGATTGCGGAAGATGTTTTCGTACCGGTCGAAGTACTGCGCCTGGTTGAAACCCCCGGGCATCCGCGCGTGCCACTTGCCGAAGAACCCGTTGCGATAGCCGGCCTGTTGCAGGAGCTTCGGGTAGATGGTCTCGGCCGCTTCGTCGCTCACGTTATCGATCCGCTGCGGGCGGCCGTGCGAGCGGGACCACATGCCGGTGAATACCGTGGCCCGGCTGACCCAGCAGATGGAGGTCGTGACGAACATGTTTTCGAACCGGACGCCCTCGGCCGCCAGCCGGTCGACGTTTGGCGTTTCGAGGATCGAGTGGCCGGCGCACCCCAGCGCGTCGTGCGGCTGGTCGTCGGTGAAGAAGAACACGATATTGGGCCTGGAAGGCTCAGCGGCGGGAGAGGAAATCGCCGAAACGAAAGCGACGAGGAGCAAGGTGCAAAGCGAGCATCGGAACATGATAGCGGCTCCGTAATTGGGGGGGTAGGGTAGGCGTACTCGATCTTCACCGCATTGTACCGCGCGCAGCCGCTGACGGCACCGGGGCACGCGCAGGACCCCAATTTGATGCCCGTCACCTTTTCCGCTCCCAAAGGGCGTTACCGTGTTCCATGACGGGCTGGCCTTCCGTGAAGGTTGTCCAGTCGCCATCTTGACAGGTTGCGAAACCCAGTGTATTATCTAAATATGGCATGTGTACCGCCTAAATAGGTCGGAAAATGGAATTGCTGTCGCGTTTTTTTGCTCCACCGGGCCA
>SKJM01000719.1 GCA_007122045.1 Planctomycetales bacterium
AGGGGTCAGGAGCCTTTTCTGCGAAGCACCCTCCGGGCCGTTCCGGGAAAAGGCTCCTGACCCCTTTTTCCCAGCGTTTTCTTCATCCTGGGCGGCTTCGCGGAAACCGGCGGCCGTTTCGGCCTGGCGGCGGGTCATCTCGGCCAGTTCCGTTTCCATCTCGCGAAGCCGCTCGACCAGCCGCTCCAGTTCATGCTCGCGCCGGTCGGCCAGGATGTCGAGCACCTCTTGCAGCGCCCCGCGGACGTCGCGTTGCACTTCCAGGGCCTGTCCGATCCGATTCTGCTCCACGTGCCCGGCGCCGGTTCGCATCCGCCCGCCGATGGACCGGCGGTGGATTTCATCGACGGCGTGGGCGAGGGTATCGGCCGCGAGCGGGTCGGTGGCGTCGAGCTGCCGGGCCGCCTGATCCATCTCGGCGGCCATCCGGTCGAGTTGGCGGGCCAGTTCAAGCTGGGCGGCGGCCAGCACGCGCAGGTCGGCCGTGTCGGCCGGCGGCAGGTCGCGGCGGTCGCGGCCCATGGTGCGTCGGCCCGTCTCCGAGGTCCGCCCACCCAAGTCCTCCTGCTCGCGGAGCAGCCGGCCGAACTCGCGGTAGAAGCGCCGGTAACCGTCCCAGCGGCCCAGGTCGTCGAGGACCTGTTCCAGGGTCCCGATGACGCGGTCCTGGTGCTCGCCCGCCGCCGCCAGCGACGGGGCCACGGCCGGGTCGGCCGGCCAGGTTTCAGCGGGCGGGCCGTCCTCGGGCCGCGCCGACTTGACGGCCGTGGTCAACTCGTGCCGGATCGGCGGCAGATGGTCGCGACTGAGCCCATCGAGTTCCGCAAGCAGCGCGTCCATCCGGCGCCGAACGTCGGGGCGGTCGACGCGGTTGACCTCCAGGTCACGAAGCAACGCCGCCACGTAAGCGGGCACGCTGTCGCGCGAGCCGGTCAGGTCGTCCTCGATCCGCCGCTGGGTCAGTTCCGCCGCTTGCAGGTGGTCGAGGTCGGGCCGGGCAAGCTCTTCCAACTCCTCGAGCCGCACGGTGAGTTCACCCACCCGGGCACGGCTGCTCCGCTGCATGTCGAGCGCGCGGCGAAGTTCGGCCAGGATCTGGTTTTGCCGGGCGGCGAGTCGTTCGTCCAACTCCCGCGGCGTGATGATGCTCAACCGCACCGGCGCGCTTTCACCCGGCGCCGGCTGATAATCGTGCGCCGTGGCGGTCAGGATCACCTGGGTGCCCGGCCGGAGGTCAAGGGGCCCCAGGGCCCAGCGCGTTTCGGCCACGCGATGGTCGCCCAGGCTGTCCAAGGGCGAAGGCTTTTCGGCGGGAGGCGGCGGGGCCTCCGCCGGTCCCTCGAACAGGACCAGTTCGGCGTCGGTGTCATTCTCGGAAGGGGACAGTCCCATTTTCGCGGCGGAATCCTCGTCCGATTGGGTATCGTCTTGGGGCCGCGAAAATTGGGACCGTCCCCCGGTGCGGTAGTTCAGCGCGATTCGGCGCACCGCCAGGTTGTCCTTGGCGGCCACACGTAGCGGCACCACGGCCTCGGGCGTAACGTACAGATTTCCCGAAGGCTGTTCCATGCTTACGCTGGGCGGCGGATCGGCCACGGCATGCAGTTCCCACGGCGGGGTCGTGCTACGCAGGCCTTCGCGGTCGAGCAACTCGAACCAGTACGTGCCCGAAGCGTCGATGGCCGGTTCCGACTCGCCGGCCGCCGGGATGCGGAACTCGACGCCTTCCTCATCGAGCGCCGCGGCGATCGGTGCCCGGTCGTCGAGGTGGAGGACCAGCGAGCGGAGCGGCTTGTTCACTCGGCCCGAGACGGCCACCGTCGTACCCTCGAGCACCCGAAGGTGCTTCTGGCCGGCATAGGGCGGGCAACCGGTGTACGCCGGCGGGGTCAGTCGCAGCGCAAGTTGCTCGACGGCCGGCGGCTCCGCCACCTCGACGGTGACCCACGCCATGAAATAATCGTCGCCTCCGACCGCCCGGTAGGCGAACGGGCGCGTCACGCTCTCGCGGCGGGCGAACGCCGTCGCCTTGTCCCGGCGCCGCATCGGCTCGCGCTGCACGGTCGTCGCCCCGTCGGGCAGGAACAGGCGATACTCGATTTGCACGTCGTCGGGCAGCGGGGCGCCGCCGCGGTCGATCACCTCGACCTCGAAGGCCTGCCCGCGCGCGACCCGATCGATGGGCTCCCGGAATTCCAGGTGCGTTTGCCGCGGCCACGCCGGCGGCGCCATGGGGTTGGCAAGCCGGGCCACGGCAATGCCGGCGGAAAGCGGATCGAGCGCGACGAGAACGGCCGCCGCCAGGCACACCGCCAGCGACAGGCCCGCCGCCCGCAGGGCCGTGCGCGGATCGAGTGCCGCTCGGAAATCCAACGCCTGGACCCGGCTCCAGGTGCGCTCGATCACCGCCCGCCGCAGGGCCGGCGAACCGGCGGTGGGTTCCTCGTCGGGTTGTTCGAGGAATTCGATTGCCGAGGCCAATTGGTCGCCCAACTGCGGGAACCGGCGCTTCAGGCGCAGGGCGAGTTCGGCGTCGGTCAGGCGCGTGGCCAGCGGCCGCCCGAGGCACCGATATACCACCCAGCCGGCGTCCGCCAGCAGCCCAAGCGAACTCAGCACGCGGATGCCGGGATCGTGCAGCCGGAGAAGGTAGTCGGCCGTCCCCAGCACGAGCGCCGCCCCCACGACAACCGCCACGGTCGCGCCGACGCCGTACAGCAATAGCAGTTGCCGCAGGCGGCTGCGAAGGTGAGCAATCTTCTGCTGTAACGGATGCATAACTGTATTCTACACCATTCCCCCTAGTTTGCGTAGGATCCACTCACTGGTGAGCACCAATAGAAAGACGGCCAGCAGGGGCCATTGGTTCCACAACGGCCGGGGCGGAAGCGGCTCGATGGGCACTTGCCGGCCGGGGGGTAGGTCGCGCGGGAGGCGGGCGGCCGTGTCGAGGGTGTACACTTGGCCGCCGGTAACGCGGGCGGCTTGGCGGAGCGCCGAAAGGTCGGTCTGGATCCGCTCGAACTCGCCCGGCGGGGCCACCACCGAAAAGTCGAGCGAGGGGGCCCCGTCCGGCAGCGAGGGGATGGCCACCCAAGCGTGGTACGAACCAATGCCCGGCCGGGGCAACGTGGTCTCAAACGTCCCGCGCCGGCCCGCCGTCCGCTCCAGCGCAATCCGCTGCGTCTGGTGGCCCGCGTGCTCGACCACCACCGTCACGCCGTCGTCTTCCGCCGGCGCCTGCCGTTCGTCGAGGAAACGGACGCGCAACCGGACCGGCTCGCCGTAGGTGTACTCGCGGCGGTCGCTGGTGAGCACGGCGTGGCGGGCCTCGGCGGCCAGTTTCGACCGGGCGAGGTAGCGGATCATCTGCACCCAATACCGCTGGAAGTACCGGTCGCCGGCCCGCCATCGCCAGCGCCAGGTTTCGTCCGTGGCGTGCATCAGTACCTTGCCCGACCCGACGTACTGCAAGCACACGATCGGCAGGGGCCGGCCTTCCCGATCGGTTTCGCGCGCGTGGCCCGCCAACACGCGGACGCCCGGCTTCAGGTCGCCCAGTTCCGCAAACCAGTACAGCGGCGGCAGCCCTTCCCATATCCGCGCGTTTTCGGCCGGGTCGAGGGCGAGTTGCAGCGGGGGACTCAGCAGGCCCAACTCGGTGGGCCGGACCTGGAAGCCTTCGGTGATGGCCTCGTCGGGCCGGGGCAGCCGCACCGAGCCGGGGTCGGCGGGAAACAGGCGGGCCAGCGGGGTGTCGCGGTACGCCGCCGGCATGAATTGCGGACCCGCGATGAACACCACCGCCCCGCCCAGCCCCGGCCGGTCCACGAACTCCACCACGCCCTCGAGCATCGTTTCGCTGATGAGCGCCGGGTTGACGTCGCCGAAGATGATCACGTCGTACGAGAACAG
>SKJM01000693.1 GCA_007122045.1 Planctomycetales bacterium
ACCAAGCATGCGAAGCCGCCGATGCACGGACATTGAAAATCCACGTGCTGGCGGATGCTCGCGGCGACTCCCGCCCATGCGGGATTCGGCACGTAATGCTCCGTCACTTTTCGGCAGTTGTCTTGCCATGCGTCCCAGTACAACCCTCCTTCCCGCCAGCCGCGAAGCCGGGCAATGACCCCGGGAAAACGTTCACCCCATTGCGGCAGCAGCCCACCATGCACGACTCGGGGCGGTGGAGCGTTGGAATTGACCTTCTGAACCGCTGCGCTGAGCACCGCCTCCCAGTGTCTCGTCTTCTCGGGCGGAAGATCGCCGAGAATACACAGCCGATAGCCGTATCCCTCACGGATCAGTCTCTCGGCGTATGGTTTGTGGAGTTCCGCCGTAAGTTCCCGGTCGGTAATGTCGCTGCCCTCACGAGCCTTGAACTGCCAGCATGTGGGCACATCGAACCACCTGCTCAAGTCGCGCGGAATGGCGTGCTTCACTTCCGTGTCAACGCCGCCATCGGGTATGTTCACCCGAAGCTGGGTCTGAATCTCGGATTGGGCGAGTCCGCCCAGGAAGGCTTCCGCGCGGATCAAACGGTCGACGAAGTGCGCGAACCGTTCGCCACCCGCCCCCCGTAATTGGTCCAATTCGCCCGGATGCAATTGCCACATTGGGCACCCCCGCATTGCCGAAAATATCGTACCCTCTGTCTATTATATCGGCAGAATAGTCCCGTTGTAGAGCCACGCTCGCTTTGAGCCCCCTCCAGCGAAGTATGCCTCGCCGCCCCGCCAGCCCCCCTATCCCGCCCCGGCGCACGGTGTTCGGGTGGGCCTACGACCTCCTGCCGCCACTGGCGCCGAGCGCCGCGGCAGTAAAGGGAATTGATTCTTCCCGCAGGACGCAAGCATAGACGAGAGGAATGGCAAGTCAAGGGGGTGCAGGCGGCTTTCTCGGGCGAAGTTGGCCGCCAGACATGCCATAAGCAAGCTATACCGTCTGGCCTGCACGGGGGGGTACTCGGCGGCAAAGACGTATCCTCCACGGGTGGCATCGGATAATCGTCGTAGCTAGAATGGATTCTGTTCAGCATTCCGTGTCTCGGAACGAGGGTATGCCCACAGAAACTATCGCCGTCAACGTGCACGCCGGTGCAGCTCAGTGCTTCCAGCGCCTGCCGGTGCGATGGTAGCCAATCCCAACACCCAAGGAGCGTCAACCATGCGAACGACCATTCTCACCACCCTGCTTGCCGCCTTGGCCGCGCCGGCGGCGGTTCCCGCCCGGGCCGACTCGGACCGGCCGAACATCGTGCTGATCATCTCCGACGACCAGGCGTGGACCGACTACGGCTTCATGGGCCACCCGGTCATCGAAACGCCGCACCTCGACCGGCTTTCCGAGCGCAGCGCCCTGTTCACCCGGGCGTACGTTCCCACCGCGCTGTGCCGGCCGGCGCTGGCCACGCTGGCCACGGGCCTGTACGCGCACCAGCACAAGCTCACCGGCAACGACCCCTCGCCCGCCCTGGCGCCGCTGAAGTCGCCCGAGTACGCCGAACTCCGCGAGCGGCTGATCGGCCACATCGACCGCCATCCAACCCTGCCGAAGCTGCTGGGCGAACGCGGCTACCTGAGCCATCAGTCGGGCAAGTGGTGGGAAGGGTCGTACCGGCGGGGCGGCTTCACGCACGGCATGACCCGCGGCTTCCCCGAGCCGGGCGGCCGGCACGGCGACGACGGGCTGCGGATCGGGCGGCAGGGCATGGACCCGGTGTTCGAGTTCATCGACCACGCCGTGGCCGAGGAGAAGCCGTTCCTGCTGTGGTACGCGCCGTTCATGCCCCACACGCCGCACAATCCGCCGGAGCGGCTGCTGGCGAAATACCGCGACCGGGTCGAGTCGATCCACGTCGCCCGCTACTACGCCATGTGCGAGTGGTTCGACGAAACGTGCGGCGAGCTGATCGAGTACCTCGACGAAAAGGGCCTCACCGAGAATACCCTGACCGTGTACCTGGGCGACAACGGTTGGATTCAGAACCCCGACGGGCGCGGGTTCGCGCCCCGTTCGAAGCAGTCGGCCCACGAGGGCGGCACGCGCCAGCCCACCATGCTCAGTTGGCCCGGCGTGATCGAGCCCGGCCGGCGCGACGAGCTGGTCAGCAGCATCGACCTGATGCCCACCATGCTCAGCGCGGCCGGCGCGCGCATTCCGGAGAATCTTCCCGGGCTCGACCTGCTGCCGGTGGTGCGCGACGGCGAGCCGCTGGGGCGCGAGGCGATCTTCGGCGAGACATTCGCCCACGACGTGGCCGACCTGGACGATCCCGAGGCGTCGCTCATTTACCGTTGGGTCATCGACGGCCGCTGGAAGCTGCTTCTGACGTACGACGGCGCCGTGGGCCGCTACGCCAAGTGGCACCCGCGCACCGACCCGCGGCCCCAGCTTTACGACCTGATCGACGACCCGCACGAGGAGAAGAACCTGGCGGCCGAGCATCCGGAATTGGTCGCGCGCCTTGCCGAAAAGATCGCCGCCTGGTGGCCAGTGACGGAGCGCGAGGTGCAGACCGAGTGGACGGAGTAATGAGCCACGCCCCGGGGGCTTGACCGGGGGCTTGACCGCGAGGGGACGGCGACGCTACGATGATGGACTCCCCACTACCCATCCCTCTCCGGGGGGCACGATCTGTCCGAAAGGAGCCATCCATGCACATCGGCGTTTTCCTGTTGATTGAACCGTTTGCCAGCGTCGAGCGGCAGCTCGAGCGGGCCAAGGCCATGGGGTTCACCCATGCCGACATTACCGACACGAACGCCGGTGGCAGCATGCTCGGGTCGGCCGGCTTCTCGCCCACGGTGAGCCTCGACGACAACCCGTTCGAGGTCCGCCGCCTGTTCGAGAAGCACGGCATCACCCCCTCGGCCGTGTGTGCCCACGCCATGCTGCTGGAGCCGAGCAACCCGGGGCTGTACGGCACCGCCGAAATCATGAAAGCGGTGAGGTTCGCCGCCGCCATCGGCATCAAGGACGTGGTGACCACGGAAACCGACCCGCGGTCGGAATGGGCGCACAAGCTCACGTACGACCAGCGGGTGTTCATTACGGCCGAGAAGCTGCACACGCCCGTCCGCATGGCCGAGGATTACGGCGTGCGCATCCTGCTGGAGCCGCACGGCCCGATCACCGACTCGATCCGCGGCATTCAGGACGTGTTCGACCTGCTGGGCAACCCCCCGTCGCTGGGCGTGAACCTCGACACGGGCAATTCCTGGCTGGGCGGCGCCGACCCGGTCGAAATGGCCCGCGTGTTCAAGGACAAGATCCACCACCTCCACTGGAAAGACCTCTCGGCCGAGTGGGAACCGAAGCGCGGCACCGAGTACGGCTGCGGCTTCTCGACCATTGCGCTGGGCGACGGCGTGGTCGACATCGCCGGCGTGTGCGAGGTGCTCCGCGACGCCCCGATCGAAAGCTCGACGCTCGAAATCGTCGGCTCGGAGGACATCCTCAAGAAGAGCGTCGAATTCCTTCGGGCGAACGGCATGTAGCCTCGCCGCGGCGGAAACGAACGTGCCCCGCCCGTAGGATGGACATTCCTGTCCGTCTCACGGCCCGGCGGACAGGAATAGATGCGCCTCGGGGCCCGACGGACAAGGAATATACGTCTTATGGCCCGACGGACAAGAATGTCCATCCTACGGGTAAATTTCGGCCCGCCGCTCAGCCAAGCCGAGATGCCCGTTGCTTGCCTACAGGAATGTGCCGATGGTCGGTAAAGAAGAGGCGGCCCTGGCAGTCGAATCCGGCGTGTTTCTTCTGGTGCTGCTCAATCCGTTCTTGTTGAGCATCTACCTGATCGACCTGGTCGACAGCCTGAGCTTCGTTCAACTGGGCCGGGTCCTGCTGCGCGCGTCC
>SKJM01000438.1 GCA_007122045.1 Planctomycetales bacterium
GAAGTACAGGACGATGGTGTCGTCCGGGGCGGCCACGATGGCGGGCCGCCGACCGGGCATGGGCAGCGGCTCACTGCGGTGCCACGCCCCGTTGCAATCCCGCCAGTAATGGTAGTAATGCAACCGGTGCCGCGCGCCGGCCGGCGGACCGTGCTGAAGATGCTCCGGCTCGAACGGTTCTTCCATGTGATACGTGGCCACGTGAGGATTATTGTTCGAGTCGAGCGCCATCGCGCATTGGTTCATCAGCCACGAGAACACGGGAATGTGCCGGACGACGATTCCCGGGCTGTCGATCGTGATTTGCTCACCCTTGCGGGTGTCGGCAATCACGTTGCCGTCGTTGTTCTTCCAGGTGCGTCCCCGGTCGTCGCTGTAGGCGTAATGCAGGTCGTGGTTGCTGGCCCAGGTGCGGCCTTCCTCGCGGTAGACCCAGGTGACGTGCAGGCGGCCGGTGTTGTCGAACAGCAGGTCGTGCATGTAGGCATTGCGCGAGGTGCTGTTCTTCCAGGGCCGATACAGTCCGCGACGGCCAAAGAGCGTATCGCTAACCATGCTCCAGTGTCCCCGTGCGGCGTCGTACTCGAAGAGGGCGATGTCGCCCGACCCGCTCCCGCCGCTGCGGTAGAAGAAGTACAGGTTGTCCTGGTGATCGTTGAAGAATCGGGGATAGGTGACGCGTTGCGGCGCCCCCTCCATGACCGGCTGCCGCGGCTCGAAATCGGCGGCGCTCATCTGCGCCGGAGGCTCGGTCAGGAAACCCGCCCCGCTGCGCGTATAGTTCAGGTCGTTGTTGTGATGGTCCCACGAGAGGTGCAGCCGGCCGTCGCCCGGACTGATGCCGAGGACCGTGTTGCGGTGGCCGTTGCGTTGCTGTGCCTCGGGCCGTCCGGCGGCCAGCACGTACGCCTCCAGCCGCACCGTCTGCACCTCGCCGGTGCGCAGGTTGCGGCGGGCGACGGCCAGCACCCGATCGGCGTCCCAATACACGCTGTACTGGTAGCCGCCGTAGCTGACGACCTTATCCTGGTCGAACGACGCCCAATTGACGGCCGGCCAGATCTCGGCATCGGCGACCACGGCGCGATCGGGTCCCACCAGGGGCAGATCGTCCCATTCCCGGCCGTGAGCAAGTTGCGACATGCCCCCCAGCAGGAGCGCGGCGAGCGGCACGATGGTGGACTTACGTATTCCGCGATGCCGCGGTGCTTCTGCGTGTTTCATGTTTTCCTCGCTTTCAGAGATCATTGTGCCCGGCCCGACACATCCGGCCCCGGGAGCGCCTGCGCGACGTTCAGGTCGAGCATTCCTCCCCGTCGCGTTGGGGCCCGCGATGCGTCACCCCGGCTCCTTGGCCAGCTCGGTCAGCATTTCGAGCAGGTTGTCGGTCAGTATTACGGACGAGTCTTCCGCCACCCGGCAGGTGCCCATCCAGGTCTCGTATCCGCCCAGCTTGTGCTGCTCCGGCGTCGGCAGGTAACCGTGGTATCCGTTGGCGATTCCGATGACCATCGTCCGGGGGAAAGGGCTGCGCTGCTTCAGGTCGAGCCCGATCTCAACGAGCACCTCAAAGGGGAGAGCACACACCGCCAGGTCGCCGATGCGCACCGCCTGCACGAGCACGCCCAGCGTCTCATCGGCCTCGGCGAGGTTGAGGGTCCGCCGCGCGTAGGCCTCGGCCAGCCGGGGCAGTTTCGCTCTCTCCTCCTCGCCGGTAACCGCGAGCACCCCCTTCGCCCACTCGATCTGCGCCTCGGTGGGGCGGCGCATCGGCAAGGTCACTTCGCGTTGGAGCATCCCAAGGCGGGCGTCGGCCCGGTGCGATTCGATGTCGCGGTGGGCGAACCACGCGGCGTCGGCCGCCTTGCGGGCGACGATGCGAATCTGCTCGAACGGCTCCCGCGGCGGACGAGTGACGAGGAACGGAATGTTGTTGATATCGCCCGACGCACCGTTCGACATCATGGCCACGAAATCCTCGCCGGCCCGCAACCGGGAGGGCATCAGCCGGGCGAACTCGCCGAAGTAATCGGCGGAGACCAGCCCCCGGGGCGTCGCGCCCACGTAATGCAGCGTGTAATTGGCAAACAGAGCCAGCGGCCGGCGCGACGTCGCGTCGCGGACCGACAGGATCGTCACGTCGGGGTCGGTCGGGCCGGCCGGGCGGTCGAGCACGTCGGGGCTTGTGCCCGGGTTCATGCGCACCTGGTCCATCTCGCCGAAGGGATTGGGCTGCATCTTGCCCGGCTTGAGGAACCACCGGCGGTTGAACACCTCCTCGGGCAGCGGATGGGCGCCGTGCCCCACCGCGGCGGGCCGCAGAGCCTGTTGCGCCTGCACGATCGATTCCACGATTCCCTCCAACAACACCGTGCGATAGGCCACGGCCGGCTCGGAACCGCCGGTGACGTTCGCGGCCGGCGCGCTGTGGGTATGGGTCGCTGCAAGCAGGATCCGCTCAGCCGGAATGCCCGTCTGCTCGGCCGCCAGCGCCTTGGCCTCATCGCCCATTTCGCGGGCAATGCCCAGATTGTCGACCACGACCAGGGCCAGTGTGGTCGTTCCGTCGTCGAGCACCAGGGCGCGGGAGTAAAGGGGATCGTGCGCCCCTTCGGCGAAGTTCGCGCTGAACCCGCCCGGCATGTTCACGGGAAACTCCCGCGGCGTCACGTCGACCGCCGCGGCGCCGGCCTGAAGCGGCGGGGCCTCGTTCGCCGGCGAGGCGCCGGCCGACATGACGGCGAAAAGCGCCGTCGCAACGAACAGGGCCCGCACCGGCGGGCCGGCAAAGTGGAGTGTGCAAAATGGCATGGTTTGGCTCCTGGTCTTCATCATCGTGACGGGGCGGGTAGGGAGTGAGTTCGGCTCTTCCGTTTCCGGGTGCAGGCCGCGCCCATGTAGCAGGCACACGCCGCTGTGCCGTCCCCAGGTAACGCTGCCTGCACCTGGAAACGGAAGAACCGTGTGTTATTCATCCTTTTCAATCGCCGGCCAACTTCCCCGTTTCCACCAACTCTCGCAGGTCGGCCGGACAGGCCGACCAGGCGGCCTGGTAGGTCGGTTCCAGGGGCACGGGCACATAGGCGCGGTGGTCCAGGTACGCGGGCATGTCCGGCAGCGCGTCTCCAATGCCGACCGGTTCCACGTAGGCGGTGGTTTCGATGCCGGTCAGCAGGTCGCCGGCCACGTACGCGGCCAAAGTCAACGGTTTGCCGGGCGGCAATTCAAACGGCTCCTCCTCGATCGCGTCCCAAATGGCTTTGTGCATGCCGGCCGGATCGCGCGGTGTGGGGGGGAGGATGTCGACGACCAGCAAATGAACGCCCTGCCGCAGGAACTCGATCGCCTTATCCACGAATGCGCCCAGCGCCGCCCGGCCGCTCTTATTCCCGGGCGAAACGATCTCCACAACGCAAACGACCTCCCCAAGCCGGTGACGGATGGCAATGCGGTTGGCGCGCGCGGCCAGCACCGTCTTGGCCTGCCTTACCACGCTGGTCTGCGGAGGCGTAACGGTAAGCACTCCACCGTCGAATGGCTCCGGTGGCCGAGTATGGGACCGCTCCAAGGCCGGCACGTCGGGAACCAGGCCGCCCGCGTGCTGTTCCACCAATGCAGAGTATCCCGACGGCAGGAGCCCTGCGTTCAAGCTGTCGCAAATGGCGATCGTCCAGCGCTGATGGAAGTGGTGAAATACGTTGGCATCGACTCGAGACCAATCGTGAACGGGCATGACCTATCTCTCCCGGGCGGAACGCAACCCCATGAACGCAACCCCATGAACGCAACCCCATGAACGCAACCCCATGAACGCAACCCCATGAACGCAACCCCATAAATCAATGTACCAGCATTTCGGGCGACGTGGAAGGAGGGGTGGGGCCCTTTGGTCTTTCACCCAGCCGCTGAACC
>SKJM01000206.1 GCA_007122045.1 Planctomycetales bacterium
CCCGGCTTCGGGCTCACCGATGCCCAAATCGACCGGTTGCGGCTAACCCCCGAGCGGGTCGAGTCGATTGCCGCGGCGCTGGAAGAAGTGGCTTTGCTGCCCGAACCGATCGGCGAGGTGATCTCCTCCTCGGTGCGGCCCAACGGCCTGCTGGTCGAGAAGGTGCGGGTGCCCCTGG
Organism: Planctomycetales bacterium; assembly: GCA_007122045.1. GTDB lineage: Bacteria > Planctomycetota > Planctomycetia > Pirellulales > Thermoguttaceae > PWXP01. The sequence goes on from SKJM01000206.1 coordinate 179, forward strand.
GGGTGGTATTCTTCATTTACGAGTCGCGGCCGAACGTGACGGCCGATGCCGCCGCCCTGTGCGTGAAGGCCGGCAACGCGGTCATCCTGCGCGGCGGAAAAGAGGCCATGCACAGCAATGCGGCCATCGCGGAACTGCTCGGCCAGTGCGCCGCCGCGGCCGGCTTGCCCGAACACGCGGTCCAGCTTGTCGCCACGACCGACCGGGAGGCGGTCGGCCACTTCCTCGGCATGCCCGAGTACATCACCGTGGCCATCCCCCGCGGGGGCGAGGGCCTGATCCGGCGCGTCAGCGAGGAGGCGCGCATGCCGGTGATCAAGCACTTCGCGGGCAACTGCCACGTGTATCTCGACCGCGGGGCCGACCCCGACCTGGCCGTGCGGCTGGTCGTCAACGCCAAGTGCCAGCGTATGGGGGTATGTAACGCGGCCGAATCGCTCGTGGTGCACGCCGCCGTGGCCGAGTCGCTCCTGCCGCGCGTGGCCGGGGCGCTCTTGGAGCAGAACATCGAGCTGCGCGGCGACGAGCGAACCCGCGCCCTCGTGCCCGAGGCCAAGCCGGCCACCGAGGCCGACTATGCCGCCGAGTACCTCGGGCCGGTCCTGTCGGTGACGATCGTCGATTCGCTCGACGCGGCCATCGAACACATCAACCGCTACAGTTCGCAGCACACCGAAGCGATTGTGACGCGCGACATCGACGCGGCGCGCGAGTTCGTCACGCGGGTCGACAGCTCGGCCGTCATGGTCAATGCGAGCACGCGCTTCAACGACGGCGGCGAGTTCGGCTTGGGCGCCGAGATCGGCATTTCGACCGATAAGTTTCACGCCCGCGGGCCGTGCGGCATCAACGAACTGACCAGTTACAAGTACGTGGTGTACGGCCGGGGGCAGGTTCGGCAGTAGCGCGGGCGGCCGGAAGCCGGCCGGCGAAACGACAGTATTCCCGGGGTGGGAGCAACCATGGGCGGCGACGTACTCAGCCAAACCGAAGTGGAAAGCCTGCTCAGCGCCATGGCGACCGGCGGGGAACAGAGCGCGGCGGTGGCCACCGGCGGCCCGGCCTCTCCACCGGCCACCGAGGGCGTTCCATTCGCCGCGCCCCGGCCGCGCGAGAAGATCACCCCCTACGACTTCAAGCGCCCCGAACGCGTCGGCAAGGAGCAGATGCGGGCGCTGCAGACGCTGCACGAAGGGTTCGGCCGGAACTTCGGCGCGGCGCTGTCGGCCCTGCTGCGGAGCATCGTCGAGGTCAAACTGACCAGCGTCGACCAGCTCACCTACAGCGAGTTCGTCTTCAGCCTGGAAAATCCCACCTGCTTCAACCTGCTCGAGGCCCATCCCCTCGAGGGCAACCTGATCCTCGACATCAACCCGTCCATCCTGTACCCGATGATCGACCGGATGCTGGGCGGGGGCCGGGAAGGCGGCGCGTTGGCCCGCCGTCCGCTCACGGAAATCGAGCTGCGCCTGGTGGCCCGCATCACCAACCTGTTCCTCGAGGAGCTGCGGCACGCGTGGGAGAACGTGCTCGACCTGCGACTGAGCGTGGTGCGCGTCGAGAGCAACCCCCAACTCGTGCAAATCGTTCCGCCGAACGAGGTGGTGGTGCTCATCAGCTTCGAGCTGACCATCGGCGAGATCCGCGGAATGATGAACCTGTGCATCCCGTATAACGCCATCGAGCGGATCGGCGGGAAGCTTTCGGCCAACAGTTGGGTGGCGTACGGGCGGAGGCAGGCCACGCCGGAGAGCATCGAGCAGATCAGCCGAAAGGTGTGCACCTCGCTGGTGGAGCTGAAGGTCCAGCTTGCCCACACCCACATTACCGCCGGCGACCTGGTGGGCCTCCGCGTGGGCGACATCATCACCACCCGCAAAGACGTCCAGGACACGCTGCCGGTGTTCGTCGAGGGCATTCCCAAGTTCCGCGCCCGGCCGGGCGCCTTCCGCGGGCACAAGGCCGTGCTGATCGAGTCGGCCATCGACACGCCCACCGAGCCGAACGCCGAGTAGGCGCCGCCGGCAACCCGCTTTCGCCGCTCAGCGACGTGCCGCCGGGGCGCGAAACGCCACGCGATAGGTCCGCGCGGGGTCGCACCGGCCGGGATTCGGAACCAAGATGAAGTCGTCGGCGATGACCGGCTCGAGGTCGGCCCCTTCGACCCGTTGCACGCCGCCGGCATCGATCCGGTGCGGCAGCATGTAGACGAACGGCCGCCCGCCGCGCTGCGAGCCGTTCGTGCAAATGGGGGCGAAGCTCTCCTCGCCCCGGTTCGGCGTGATGGTGAGCGTGTGCAGGTCTCCATCGACCGCTAGGGCGAGTTCGAAGGCGCGCGGGCCGTCGGCCATTCGGGCTTCCCAGCCGGGATCGCCGTAGAAGGCCACGGCGTTCTTGTCGAACCGCAGGCCCCGCTCGTTGCCCAGGCCGTGCTCGAGGGAGTGGATGAGGGCGTGGTGATTGGCAAAGAACGCCTCGACCAGGCTGTACCGCCCGGGTTGCTCGACGAAGTAGTCCAGGCATCCCCAGCCCGCGTATCCAAACCACGTGGGCACCGTGTAGCCGACCATCTGCCGCACGCCGGCGCTGTGGAGCCAGGCCAGGGCCATGGCGTCGGGGCCATCGATATGGCCCATCAGGCAGTTGCCCACGGCCAGGTACACCCGGGGGTGGTCGGAGCGGATGGCGAACCGTTCGCCCGCGGTGGGCACACCGTAAAGTTGCCCGGCCTGCGATCGGAACTGCCCGTTCCGGTAGCGAAAGCCGATTTGCCAGTCGCGCTCGGTGGCGTGGCCCGAGGTGACGAACAACTCGGCGCGGTAGTCGGTGAGGGTTTCGGCGAGGGCTCGCGTGGTGTCGTCGGGGCCGGCGAGGGTTTGCGGCCGGCCGCCGGGTTCCTTCCGAACCATCCTGTTCTTGACCAACTCGCAGTACCAAACGCCTTCCTCGACCATGTCCATGGCCAGTTGCGTGCCGGCGGCCACCCGCCGCACGACCAGCGGTTCCGCATGACGGGCAATGGCGAGGGCGTTCGACGCGTCGTAGCCGGTCAGAATGCCCCATAGGGTGTCGGTGTAGGGGTCGTCGTCGTAACGCCGGGTGAGTTCATGTACCTGGGCGACGAACCCGCGGGTGGCCTCTTCGGGCCGGGCCACAAAGCAGGTGTAGCGCGGGTGCCACGCGCGCAGCTTCGGAAGCGCTTCGGCAATGTCTTGCCGATACACCATCGTTTTCGCTCCCCGCGCCGCGTGCTTCTCCACGAGCGCGGCCGCCACCTCGCGCCACGCTTCCTGTTGGTGAGTCGCTTCGGAAACCACAACCACGTAGGAGGGTGCACGGTCGGCGGCGGCGGCCGCGCCCATCCCCAAGGTCAATACGATGGCCAGCAACGTTCTCATGTTCGAGTCCTCAAGGGTTCATTCTACGTAACCGTACGGGCCGAAGGGGGACAGGCCTGCCTTTACGGCGAAAGGGCATTTTCCCCGAGAAATACCTTGCTCGCCGTGAAAGCCGGGCAATCTCCCCGGAACCGTTACCATTCTCCGGAACCCGCTGTTGGATTTTACTCGGTTACGTGGGGCAGAACAACCTACCGGCGTTCCACGCCGGCGACCTCGCACATTGTCGCAGTCGTGCGACGGATTGTCGCGATCGGGCCGGCCCGACCCCCCTTTTTGCCGGCGAAACCCGAAACAGGCGCCCCGCGTGCTGCGGCACA
>SKJM01000413.1 GCA_007122045.1 Planctomycetales bacterium
CCCGCTGGCGGAGGCGGCGGGCGGATTCGGCTATTGCCAAAAGGACGGCGAGCCGGTGTTCGCCGCCGAAGAGGATCCCGACTACCAACGCATGCTGGCTGTCATCGAGAACGCCAAACGCGACCTTTACTTCCGTCCGCGCGTCGACATGCCGCCCGAGCACGTCGCCGCCGTGCTACCCACCGTTGTGCCGGCGGAGCCGGTCGGGTGGTGGACGTTCGACACGGCCGACGCGGGCGTCACGCCCAACCACGGCACCGGCGGCCGTGCAATGGACGGCGTGCTGGCCGGCAACGCCGTGCTGCACCGGAACGTCTCCGACGGCGCCCGGACCAGTGCCGGCGCCCTGTACCTGGAAGGCCGAAACAACGAGGCCTACGTCGACGTCGGGCACGGCGTCACGCAGTTGGGCAGTGCCGGGTTCACCGTCATGGCATGGATCCGCACCGCCGAACCCGGCCTGCGGGGCATGAGCCTGCTGAGCAAGAGCCCGAACCACAACGGCCGGTGGGACACCGGCGGGCAGATGGCCTGGTACATTCCCGGCGGCGACGGCGGCGATGCCACGCCCGGCGGCATCAGCTACGTCGGCTACGGCCGCCGCTGGATCCACGGAGACGCCACCAAGGTCAACGACGGCGCGTGGCGCCACGTGGCGATCGTCCGTTATCCGGGCGATCGGTCGGCGGCCGTGTACATCGACGGCGAACGCCAGACCGGCACGATCACGTTTACCGGCGGGAGCGATGCGGGCGGGATGGTCCGGATCGGCTGGTCGGAACACGTGGCCGTGCCCGGCTACTGGGACAAGAGCTTCCACGGCTGGATCGACGATTTTCGCATCTACGACACCCCGCTGGGCGCCGCCGAGGTGCGCGCCGCAATGGATTCCGGGCAGGTTGTGAACTTGGAGCGATAGCGCCACCGGCCAAGTCGTGTGCATCAATCCATGACATCACGAGATGCGGAGAACCAAAATGGGATATCACGTATTGAGATTCGTTCGGACGTGTGGGCACGTAGCACGAATGGTATTGTTGGCGGCGTGGGTCGCTTCGGCCGCGGCAGATGACGTGCCCCGGGTGCGGGTCGACTGGCCGGCGTTTCTGGCCCGCCACGATATGGTCTGGCAGCGGCTGCCGACCAATTGGCGCGAGGCCCCGTGGACAGGCAACGGGATGCTCGGCTCGATGCTCTGGTTCGAAGGCAACGAACTGCGGGTGCAAGTGTTCCGGGGCGACGTTCAGACCCATCGGCCCATGACGCAGGGCATGGCCTGCTACACCCGCTCCCGGCTTCAGATCGGATCCTTCTATCTCACTCCGGCGGGCGCGCCCACCGGCTGCGACCTGCGGTTGCGGTACCACGACGCCGAACTCGCAGGAACCATCGCCACCGAGCGAGGCTCGCTGCGCATCGGCCATTTCGCCCATGCCGAGGACATGGCCATCGTGCTCGAAATCCAGTCCGAGGACGAACCGCAGCCGATCGCCCTGCGCTGGGAGCCGGCCGTGGCCATGCCGACGCGCACCAGTTACGCTCGATCAGAGGAAGACCTGCCGAAAGTGCGAGCGCGCTACCGCTCGGAGTACCCCACCGAGGTGTTCGCGCCGAATCCGGACCCGGTGCTCGAGTCGGTCGGCGACGTGAACGTGTGCATCCAGGATCAACTGGGCGGCGCGCGCCATGGCACGGCCTGGACCTGGACCGAAGTGGCGCCCGGGCGGTATCGGCTGGTCGTTTCCATCGGCAATCGCTGGCTGGACGAAACGAACGACCCGGTGGCCGAGGCCGTCGCCGCCGTCCAGAAGGTCGGCGCGCTGCGCGGGGCGGAGTACGACGCGTGGAAACAGGTACATTTCGACTGGTGGCACGAGTATTATCCGGCCAGCTTCGTTTCGATACCGGAGACCCAAGTGGAGACCGTGTATTGGACCCAAATGTACAAGCTCGGTTCCGCCACTCGCGCCGACCGGGTGATGATGGATACGGCCGGAATCTGGCAAACCCCTTCGAGGTGGCCCGATAGCCACTGGAACTTCAACGTCCAGTACTGCTACTACCCCTTGCCCACGGCCAACCGTTTGGACCTGGCACAATCGCTGGTTCGCGCCCTGCACAGGCACCGGGAGAATCTCGTCCGCAACGTCCGCCCGGTCGAGTGGCAAGCCGATTCGGCCTATCTGGCGATAACCACCGGGCTGGACCTCTACCAGCCGAAGGATATCGACGCCCGGGCCTTCAATAACACCGGTGGGCACTTGGTCTGGGCCCTGCATGCCTGCTGGCTGATCTACCGGGGCTCGATGGACGACCGCGTGCTCCGGGATACGGTGTACCCCATTCTCCGCCGCGCGGTGAACTACCAGATCCGTCGCCTCGAACAACGCGACGGCAAATACCATGTGCCCCTCTCGCATAGCCCTGAATACCCCATCGAGGCGCCGGACACCAACTACGAACTGTCTCTGCTCCGCTGGGGCTGCCATGCCCTGCTGGCTGCCGCGAAGCGGTTGGAAATCGACGATCCGCTGCAGGCCACCTGGCAAGACATCCTGGACAATCTGGTCGCCTATCCCGTGGACGAGCAGACCGGGTTCATGGTCGGCGCCGGCGTGCCCTTCGAGCGGAATCACCGTCACTGGTGCCACCTGATGATGCTCCACCCTCTGCAACTGGTTACCGGCAAAACGGCGGCGGAGCGCGAGCTTGCTCGCAAGTCCATCGAAAACTTCGTGAACGTCAATCGGGGTGGTCGTGACAACGCACCGTTCCAGTACACCGGCACCAGCGCCATGTGGTCGCTGCTGGGCAAGGGCGACAAGGCGCTGGCCGAATTTCACCGGTTCATGCGCTGCCCGGTGAACACGCCCAACAGCATGAACCACTACGGGGGCGCGAACCCCTGCCTGGAAACGCCCATCTACGCCGCGCATTGCATCCACGAGATGCTGCTGCAAGACTACGACGAGTTTCCCGAAGACCATTCGCTGGCCGCCACCATTCGGGTGTTTCCGGCGGTACCGGAGTCATGGGCGGACGCGGTGTTCCACAATCTTCGGACTCCGGGGGCGTTTCTGGTCAGCGCCGTGCGCCGGGAGGGCCACACGCAGTGGGTGCGCGTGCAGAGTCTTGCGGGCGAGGTATGCCGCATTCGCCCCAACCTGCCCGGCCCGGTGCGCGTGGCGGGAGACCGGCAGTTCGCCATCCGCAACCTGGGAGACGGGCTGTACGAACTCGACCTGCGCCGAGGCGAGCAGGCCGTGCTGTATTCGGGCGACAGCGTGCCGGAGTTGATCGTCGCCCCGCTGCCGGCGAAGGAAGGAGAGTCGAACTACTATGGACTGAAGTAGCAGCGTCCGCGCGCCACCGACACCGTTTATCACAGGGCTATCCCGGAATCGTTCTCGAGCCCACGAACGGTCCGAGCCCGCAGCATGGGGAGAAGCGAAACGATGAAGCACGTATTGGCGGTCGTACTGATGTGCCTGCCGGTCGGCGGCGCTTGCCTGGCCGCCCGGCCCGGGGCGGCGCCCGCGGGCGACCTCGCCTGGCTCCGGGCGTATAACGTCGTGTGGACCGAACCGAGCGAGCGGGCGCTCGACTCCATGCCCATTGGCGGCGGGAACATTGCGCTGAATGTTTGGTCCACGGGCGAGGATTTGCTCTTCTATATCGGCTCGTCCGATAGTTGGATCGACGGCAGGATGCCGAGGGACGTGAGCCAGGTGAAATTGGGACGGCTTCGCGTGAACCTCTCGCCCAATCCGTTTTCGGGCAGTTTTCGCCAGAAACTCGACCTGGCATCCAACAGCATCCGCATCAGCGGCACGGCCGAGGACGGCACGGAGGTCAAGCTGCGGGTTTGGGTGGACGCCTTCC
>SKJM01000032.1 GCA_007122045.1 Planctomycetales bacterium
CCCCGTCCGAGGATTTTTTCCTGGCGCCCTCCGAAGAGCCCGCCCGTGCGGAGCCTGGAGGTGCCGCCGCCGCCCCCCGCACTGTGGCAGGGCCCGGTCTTGGACGCCCTCCGGCAGCCGATCGTGCCGGACGTGGCCGTCGCGCTGAGCGGCGAGTCGCTTACGCCGGCTCCACCGCGTGCCGTAGCCGTCCGCATCGGAAGGCCGAAGGTCAGAGTTCGCAGTTTCTCATTCGAGCCGCCGGAAGCCCCCGCCGCAGCGCCGTCAGCGGCAGGTCCCGAGGACGCCGAGGGCCGGCCGACCTCCCAGCCCGCGGTTTCCCCCAGCCTTCTGGCCGGCCGGGGCGGAACGCGCGTCTGCCCCCCGCGCGACATCGTCAAATTGGAGGACCGGCTGGAATATCTGCTCCAGCCGCCGTTGGAAAGCCTGCTTGCCGAGCGGGCGTTGGGTTTCCCGTTTCAGCCGTTTCCGTACCAGTTCGAAGGAGTGGCCTTCCTCTACCCTCGCCATGCCGCCATCCTGGCCGACGAGATGGGGCTGGGCAAGACCATGCAGGCCATCACGGCCATTCGGCTGCTGTTGCGGTGCGGCGAAGTGCGCACCGTGCTGCTGGTTTGCCCGAAGCCGCTGGTTTCGAACTGGCAGCGAGAGTTCGCCCTGTGGGCGCCGGAAGTGACCGTCATGGCCATCGAGGGCGACCGCGCCCGGCGCGCGTGGCAATGGCAATTGCCCGACGTACCCGTCCGCATCGCCAACTACGAGCTGTTGTGCCGCGACCGCGACGTGCTGGAGGGCGGCCCGGCAGCCGTGCAAGGCGACCGCGCTGCCGCCATGCCCACCGAATCCCCCCACCCCGGCCAGTTCGACCTGGTCCTGCTCGACGAGGCGCAGCGGGTGAAGAACCGTTCCGGGGCCACCAGCCAGGTGGCGCGGGCCATCCGGCGGCGGCGAAGCTGGGCGCTGACCGGCACCCCGGTGGAGAACACCGCGGACGACCTGGTCGGCATCTTCGAGTTCCTGGCGCCCGGCTTTCTTTCGCCGAATCTGAAGCCGCGGCGGATGGGTCGCACCGTGCGCGATTACGTGCTGCGCCGCACCAAGGACCGCGTGCTGACCGACCTGCCGCCCAAGCTGTTCCGCGATGCCGACCTGGAACTCACCCCGCAGCAGCGCGAGACCTACCAACTGGCCGAGGACGAGGGCAGGGTCCGGCTGAGCGGCCTGGGCGGCGAACTGACCATCCAACACGTGTTCGAGCTGATCCTGCGCCTGAAGCAGATTTGCAACTTCGATCCGGCCACCGGCGCCAGCTCGAAGCTCGAGCGGCTCGCCGCCGACCTCGAGGAAGTGGCCGACAGCGGGCGGAAGGCCATCTTGTTCAGCCAGTGGGTGGGCACGCTGCGGCGGCTCGCCCGGAGGCTCGCCCGGTTCGGCCCGCTGGAGTACCACGGCAAGGTGCCGTCGAAGCAGCGCGACGGCGTGATCGAGCGGTTCCGCTCCGACCCGTCGCGCCGCGTGCTGCTGATGAGCTACGGGGCGGGCGGCGTGGGGCTGAACCTCCAGTTCGCCGGATACGTGTTCCTGTTCGACCGCTGGTGGAACCCGGCCGTCGAGGACCAGGCCATCAACCGCGCCCACCGCATCGGCGCCGACGGCCCCGTGACGGTCACCCGCTTCCTCATGCTCGGCACCATCGAAGAGCGGATCGACCACATTCTGCAAGAGAAGCGCGAGCTGTTCGACACGATCTTCTCCGGTGCCGGCGGCAGCCGGAAGCTCGGCCTCAGCCAGGACGAACTGTTCGGGCTGTTCGAGCTGGGCATGCCGGCTAGCGAAGAGCGTAACGAGCCGCCCGGGCAAGCCGGGGGCATTCGAGGAGCCTAACGATCCGCCCACGGCCCGCGGCGCTGCCCGCCGGTCCTACCCGCCCATACCCGTCGGGGAGTATACTCAACGGAAGGAAGGAGGTGCATGATGATCGTCGGCGTGCCGAAGGAAACCCTGGAACAAGAAGGGCGCGTGGCCGCGATTCCTGAGACGGTGCGGGAGTACGTGACCCTGGGATTCGAAGTCGTCGTCCAGGCGTCGGCGGGGCGGGTGGCCTTGCACGAGGACGACGCCTACGTGGCGGCCGGGGCCAGGATCCTCGAAGATGCCCGCGAACTGTTCCACGCCGCTGACGTGGTTCTCAAGGTGAAACAGCCCTGGCAAAGCGAGGGGCTCGATTACCACGAGGCGGAGGCCATCCGCGAAGGCGCCATCCTGATCGCCTTTCTCCATCCCGCCGCCCCGGCCAATCACGCGATGGTGTCGACGCTCGCCCGGCGGAATATCACCGCGTTCACCATGGACGCCGTCCCCCGGATCTCTCGCGCCCAACAGATGGACGCCCTGACGTCGATGAGCACGATCTCCGGCTACAAGGCCATGCTGATGGCCGCGAACGAGTTCCCGAAGTTCATCCCCATGACCGGCACGACCCTGGGCACGGTCAAACCGGCGAAAGTCCTGGTCGTCGGGGCCGGCGTGGTGGGGCTGCAGGCGATCGCCACCGCCAAGCGGCTGGGCGCTTCGGTGACCGCCGTCGATACGCGCGAGGAAGCGCGACGCTCGGCCGGCAGCCTGGGGGCCAAGGTGGCGGGCTTCGAAGTGCCCGCGGAATGCGCCGCCGGGCCGGACGGCCGCGCGCGGGCGCTGCCGGCGGAATGGCTCCGGAAGGAACGCCAGGCCCTGGCCCCGCTCGTCGAAGCATGCGACATCCTCATTCTCGGCGCCCTGGTGCCGGGCGAAGTTGCGCCCGTGCTGGTGACCGCCGACATGGTGGCCGGCATGAAACCCGGCTCGATCATCCTGGACGTAGCCGTCGACCAGGGAGGCAACTGTGCACTCACGCCTTCCGGCGGCCGGACCACGCAACACGGCGTTTCCATCCTGGGGCCCTGGAACATCCCCGGCTCGGTGCCCGTCCATGGTAGCTGGCTCTACAGCCACAACGTGCTGCACTACGTCAAGAACCTGTTCAAGAAGGGACCGGGAACCATCGACCTGGACGACGAGATCTGCCGCGAGTCGCTGGTCGTGCATCAGGGGCGCATCGTGCACGAGGGAACGCGCAAGGCGATGGGGCTCGCGTAGCGGCAGTGGCAAGTCCCGTGCCTTCGCGCGCAGCCGTCGCGAATCATATTCATGGGAGGTCATCGTGAGCGACTTGTTGCTGTTGCTGGCCGTATTCGCCGCGACCTTCGCGGTAGGCGTGCTGCTGATCGTGCGCATCCCGCCGCGGCTGCATACGCCCCTGATGTCGATGACCAACGCCGTTTCGGGCATCACGGTGCTCGGCGCGCTGCTGGTGTTCGCGGCGGAAACGGACCGGCTGGCCGCGGCCCTGGCGGCCGCTGCGATTGTGGCGGGGGCGTTCAACCTGGTGGGCGGATTCGCGGTGACCGACCGGATGCTCCGGTTCTTCCAGAAGCGAGGCGAGCGGCATGGCTGAACCGCTGTACCTGGCCGTCGACCTGGCCGTGCTGTTGATTTTTCTGCTCGGAATATGGCGATTCCGCGACCCCGCCTCCGCGCGTTCCGGAAGCCTGCTCGTTGCCGGCGCCCTGGTTTTCGGCGCGGCGGTCGTGCTGGCGCGAACGCCTCCGCACGCGCCGCTGGCGGTCCTCATCGCGCTGGCCCTCGGCTCGGGCGCCGGATGGCTTGCGGCCGGGCGGGTGACCATGACCCGCATTCCGGCCATGGTGGCCTTTCAGAACGGGGCGGGCGGACTGGCCGCGGCGCTGGTCTCGTTCGTCGAGCTGACGCGCGGACCCGCGGCCGGCGGCGCCGGCCCCGCGGCCGGCATGCTCGGTCTGGCCATCGGTGCGCTGACCGCCGCCG
>SKJM01000646.1 GCA_007122045.1 Planctomycetales bacterium
GTTTTTGCGCTTTTGTAGGATGGACATTCTTGTCCGTCTTCGCTTGGACGGGCTCAAAGCCCATCCTACGGAAATGCGCAGTTTTAAGCCGCGGCGAGTATACCGCGTCCGACCTTCCCCGCAGGGGGGGGGGTGCTTCACCCTCCCGCTTGCGGGAGGGTCGGGCTCTGAGGCCCGGGGAGGGCCGGGTATCGAGAGAGTAAGGAGCCACACAGCCCTCATACACCTACCCTCCAGGAGCAACCATGACCATTTCACGCAACCTACCGGGCACAATGCTTTCTCTCGCCGCGCTGGCCGTTTGCACGGCGCGGGCCCTTTCGGACGACGTCGCCCCGCTGCACCCTGTGAACAATCCGACTTCGCCGCTCATGCTGGCCGGCGAGTGGGTGCCGGACGACCCGCGACGGATCGACTTCGACGGGCTGCCGCGCGTGCCGTCGGAGCATTCGGTGGTGAGCGACGTGCGCGACGCGGGCGGCACGCGGGTGAATCAGCACAACTACCTGGTCCATTACAACGGCCGGTTTTGGGCCATGTGGAGCGACGGGCCCGGCGGCCAGCGCGTGCCGCCGGAGCAGCACCGCGACCGGGTTCCGGGTCACGACCTGGCCGGGCAGCACGTTTCGTTCGCCACGAGCCCCGACGGCATGAACTGGAGCGACGTGCGCGACCTGGCCGGCCCACCCGACGACGGCTTCGGCTGGATCGCGCGCGGCTTCTGGCTGCGCGAAGGCAAGCTGCTCGCGTTGGCCAGCCGGTACAAGGCGCCGGGCTACGGGGGGCTCGGCCTGCAACTGCACGCCTTCGAGGCGGTGCCCGGCGAGCCGCCGCAGTGGAAACACCTGGGCATTGCCTACGACGACGCGCTGAACAACTTCGCCCCGAAGAAACTGCCCACGGGCCAGTGGATGATGTCGCGCCGCGACCACCAGCGGAATGTCCACCTGCTGTTCGGCGGCACCGAGGCGTTCGACCAATGGGAATCGGTCCCCTTCGTCGGATATCGCGATGCCGGGATGGCCGCCGAGGAACCCTACTGGTGGATCCTGCCCGACGGAAACTTGGTGGCCCTATTTCGCGATAACCTCCGCAGCGGCTTCCTGTTCCGCGCCTTCTCGACCGACCAGGGGCGCACCTGGAGCCCGCCCGTGCGAACCGACTTTCCCGACGCCACTTCGAAGTTCAACGGGCTGCGGCTGAGCGACGGCCGCTACGTGCTCGTCTCGAACGCCAACCCGCGGCAGCGTAATCCGTTGACCATCGCGCTGAGCGACGACGGGATGGTGTTCACGAAGCTGGGCTACCTGGTGGGCAGCCGGCACGTCGATTACCCACACGTGATCGAACACGGCGGGCACCTGTACGTGGCCTTCGCCAGTGCCAAGCAAACGGTCGAGGTGCTGAAGATTCGCCTTGCCGGTCTGGACGGCCTCGAAATGCCTGCACGCCCCGAACCTCCCGAGCCCGCGGTGATGGAAGTGGACGGCGTTTCCATCAAGGTCGAACTGGAGGGGCTTTGGGGCACGAGCGACAAATCGGAGGAGAAGTACGGCGATACGTACTTCTTCATGCCGCCGGGCGGAAGGGGCCGGGTGCGTTACACGCCCGCGCTGCCCGAAGCCGGCGAGTACGAAGTGTTCGCCTGGTGGAATACCCGCGGCTCCCGCTTCGACGCCGTGCCGTACACCGTCGCGCACGCCGGCGGAACCGATACGATAACCGTCGATCAGAACGAGCAGGGCGGCCGCTGGGTGAGCCTCGGCACGTTCCGTTTCGAGGCCGAAGGCGGCTCGGTCACCGTGGCCGCCGACGGGTTCAACAACCACGTCGTGGCCGAGGCCGTGCGGTTCGTGCCCGTGCAAGACGGAGCGGAGCACCGGAAATAGGAGGGCGAACGATGACGAGTTTTGGGCAACATTACGAGGTCCTCCGCATCCAGACGAGCCGGCGCATCGCACCATAACGTAATGTCGCGCACCCACCCGGCCGCTACCGCGTCCGACCTCCCCCGCAGGGGAGGTGAAGCACATGGGCCCGACGCGCGTACAACAACGAGCGAGTTGCACTAACCTCCGACCTCCGACCTCCGGCACCTGACACCTACCCCGGAGCAACTCATGACCATCGCACGCAACGTACTGGGCACAATCCTTCTCTTGGCCGCGCCGGCCATCTGCCCGGCCTTGACCCTTTCGGACAACGTTGTCCCGACGCACCCGGAAACGAATTCCGGCTCGCCGGTCATGCTACGCGGCGACTGGTTCGACCATCCGCACGCGATCGACTTCGACAAGCTGCCGCGGGTGCCGAAACAGCACGCGGTGGTTAACAACGTGACGGCCGCCGGAGGGGCGAACCAGCACAACTACCTGGTGCATTACGACGCTGGCCGCCGAGGAACCCTACTGGTGGACCCTGCCCGACGGAAACCTCATGGCCCTGTTCCGCGACAACCGCCGCAGCGGCTACATCTACCGCAGCTTCTCCAGCGATGACGGCCGCACGTGGAGCCAGCCGGTGCGGACCGATTTCCCCGACGCCCGGGCGAAGTTCCATGGCGCACACATGAGCGACGGGCGGTACGCGCTGGTGTCGAACTCGCACCCGCGGCGCCGCGACCCGCTCACGCTGGCCCTCAGCGATGACGGCATGGTGTTCGACCGCCTGTTCTACCTGGCCGGCGGCGAGCGGAACGGGGTCGACAACGTCCACCTTGCCAGCCGCGCGCGGGGCAGGTCGGCGGCTAGGATAGGTTCCGGTCGGCCGAGGGCGCGCAGCACGCCCTCGGCGGCCAGGTAGCCGCTGCGGACCGCGCTTTCCATGGTGGCCGGCCAGCCGGTCGCCGTCCAATCGCCGGCAAACAACAGGCCCTCCACGCCCGATACCTGCGCCGGCCGGTACGGCTCGGTTGCCGGCAACGGGGCGAAGACGGCCGCCGGGTGGGTGACGGCCCGAGCGTGCAGAAGCCGCGCCGGCGATGCCGCCGGAAACGCCTCGGCCAGTTCCGCCCGCACGCGCTCGGCCAACGCGTCGGCGTCGGTTCCCACCAGCTCGCGCGACGCGCTGATGACCACCGCGTACCGCCGGCGCCCTTCCTCCGCGCCGCCGGCGAACAGCCACTGGCTCAGCCGGCCGGGCAGCACGGCATGGGGCAGCGGGGTGATCGGCCGGTCGAACGTCAGGTGCACCGCCGTGATGGGCGCCGACTCGAAGCGGGCCATCGGCGCCATCTCGGGCAGCCGCGCCAGCAGCGCGGCCGGCAGCAGGCCGCGCACCTTGTGCCACGGCACGGCAAGCACGACGTAGTCGAACGCGCGGCGGCTGCCGTTGTCGAGCACAATTCCCCCGGCACGCTCGCCCGCCGTGAATACGTGATCGGCAGGAACCGCCGGGCGCAGGGCAACGCCGCGGGCCGCCAGCCAATCGCCCGCGCGGCGGTGGAACAACTCGTGGAGCGGCTCGGTGGGCAGGTGCATCACATGCGCCCCGCGCGAGGCCATCATGCCGTCGGTGAACACCTTCCGGCCGACGGGTACGGCCATGCGGTCGAGCGACTCGCTCAGCGCGCTGACGAGCACGGGTTTCCAGAACAACTCGATGGCCCGATCCGACTGCCCCTGCCAGCGGAGCCACGTGGCCATCACCTGCTCGCGTTCGTTCGCCGGGAGCGGGCGGGCGAGCCGGGCCACCGCCCGGCCGATGTTGATGCGGTCGTCAACCGAGAGGAACCGCAGCCGCCATAACGCGGGCGCCAAGTGCAGCGGCGCGGGCAACCACCGGCTGGGGGCGAACCGGTGCCGCCGGCCGTCGGGACCGATGAAGTTCAACGCGCGGTGCCGCGCGAAGGCGCCGCCGAAGCCCAGCCGCCGGCAGAA
>SKJM01000342.1 GCA_007122045.1 Planctomycetales bacterium
CCCCGAGCCGCGCGAAGTGACCGGCGTCGAGGTGTACTGGTTCGACGACCAGGCTCGGGGCGGCGGCTGTCGCGTGCCGCAGTCGTGGCAGGTGCTGTACCGGAGCGGGGCGGAGTGGAAGCCGGTCGAGGACGCCGGCCCGTACGGCGTCGAGCGCGACGCATACAACAAGGTGACCTTCCAACCGGTAGAAACCAACGGCCTGCGGATCGCGGTTCAGTTGCAGGAGGGGTTCTCCAGCGGCGTGCTGTCGTGGAAGGTGCTGCCCGAGCAGCCTGCCGCGAAGGCGTCGGAGCAGCAGGCCGGGCTCGCGCTGCGGAAGCGGATCGAGCCGATGGCCGACGCTCTGGCCGCCGCGCCCCACTTCCAGCGCAGCATCCGGCAGCGGATCGACGAGTTGACCGCGCGCGGCGAGGCGGCCACGGGCAAGCCTTGGGCGGAACTGTACCTCGACGCCGCCGTCATGCGCCGCGCCGCCCGGCTGGGCCCGCATCGCGATATGCTCCGGCGCGTCGTCTTCGCCAAGCACTTTCTGATGGGCGGCTCGCACTACGCCTACACCGAGGGCCAGTCCGACGCGCAGAACGAACGCCACTTCCGGCCCGGCAGCGCGCTGTGCATCATGGAACTCGACGGGCTGTTCGCCACGGTGGAAACCCTGCTGGAGGATTCCGGCGGGGTGATTCGCGACCCGGACGTTTGCTACGACGGCCGGCGCATCCTGTTCGCCTGGAAGAAGTCGGACCGCAAGGACGACTACCATCTCCACGAATGGAACCTCGATACCGGCGAGCGCCGCAAGCTGACCGAGGGCCTGGGATTCGCCGATTACGAGGCCGCCTACCTGCCCGACGGCAATATCGTGTTCAACTCCACCCGAAGCGTGCAAACGGTCGACTGCTGGTGGACCGAAGTGAGCAACCTGTTCCTGTGCGACGCCGACGGCCGGTTCATGCGGCAGGTCGGGTTCGACCAGGTGCATACCAACTTCCCCACGGTCACCTGCGACGGCCGGGTCATTTACACCCGGTGGGATTACAACGACCGCGGGCAAATTTACCCGCAGGGCCTGTTCCAGATGAACCCCGACGGCACCGGCCAGCGGGCGCTGTACGGCAACAACTCGTACTTCCCCACCACGCTCATCCATGCGCGGTCCATTCCCGGCACGGGCAAGTACGTGGCCATCTTCACCGGCCACCACACGACGCAGAAGGGGTGGCTGGGCATCATCGACCCGGGCCTCGGCCGCGAGGAGAACCAGGGCGCGCAACTGATCGCCCCCGTTCGCGATACGCCGGCCGACCGGATCGACCGCTACGGCCAGTCGGGCCATCAGTTCCTCTACCCTTACCCGCTCAGCGAGCGCGAATTCCTCGTCAGCATGCAGCCCGACGGCAAGGGGCAGTTCGGCATCTACTACGTCGATGAAGGCGGGCGCCGAGAACTCCTGGCGAGCGACCCGGGCAACCACTGCAACCAGCCCGTTCCCGTGCGACCCCGGCCGCGGCCCACGCCCAGGCCCAGCATGGTCGACTACCGCCGGTCGACCGGCGCGGTGTACCTGCAAGACGTGTACCAGGGGCTCGGCCTGCCGGGCGTCGAGCGGGGCGCCATTGCGGCCATTCGAGTCGTCGCGCTGGAGTACCGCGCGGCCGGCGTAGGCAGCAACGGCAACAGCGGCCCGGCCGGCGGCGCGCTGGTGAGCACGCCCATTTCCATCAACGGCTCGTGGGACGTCAAGCGCATTCTGGGCACCACGCCGGTGCAGCCCGACGGCTCCGCCGCGTTCGAGGTGCCCGCCCGAACGCCCATCTACTTCCAGGCGGTCGACGCGCGGGGCCATGCGGTGCAAACGATGCGAAGCTGGACGACGCTCATGCCGGGCGAGGTGCAATCGTGCGTCGGCTGTCACGATCACAAGAACTCGGCCCCGCCGGTGGTCGAGTTGAGCGAAGCGGCGCGGCACGGCCCGCGGCCGCTCGACGAGTTCTACGGCCCGGCGCGGGGCTTCAGCTTCATTCAGGAGATCCAGCCGATCCTGGACCGGAACTGCGTGGGTTGCCATCACCTGGACGAGCCGCCACCCTACCTGCGCAACGCGCCGTCGCGGCCCCGCCCCTGGCAGCGCGAGAACGATGAGATCGTGCCCGCGTTCAGCCTCCGCGGCCGGCAAACGCTCGACGAGCGGGCGCAGCGGCTTTGGAGCGACTCGTACCGAGCCTTGGCCCACCGGCGCGTGGCCAATTGGATCAGCCCGCAGTCGGTGCCCTCGGTGCTGCCGCCGTACTATGCGGGCGCATCGCAAAGTCCGATCATCGAAATGCTCGAAAGCGGCGAGCACTTCGGTGTTTCGCTCGACCGAGAGGCGATGGACAAACTGGCGCTTTGGATCGACCTGCTGGTGCCGTACGTCGGCGATTACACCGAGGCGATGAACCCCGAAGTCGTGCCTCGGTATATGCACTTCCTCCAGAAGCGCCGCCGCATGGAGGCGGTGGAACGCGAGAACATCAAGGCGTTGATTGCCGAGGAGGGCGTTGGGCGCCCGATCGTAGCCAAATAACGTGATACGCAGGCGCATACGATTGAGAAGCAGTGTTAGACTTCTTGTTTGATTCCTTTGCCGGGATCGGCTAGAATCGTAGGTATACTGTCCGTGATTGATATTGTCCGAAATCGGTGTTTCGATCACAATACCCCCTTGTTGTTGGATTTACTCATGACACGAGGAGGGCATGGATGCTTTCGGTGAAATTTTCGGCCGACGAGGTTCAGCAGTTGGGGTATTGGCGGTATCATCATCCGGAACCTCGTGTTCAGCGGAAATACGAAATGCTTTGGCTGAAGAGCCAAGGCTTGCCTCATGGGGAGATTGCCCGACTCGCCGGCGTCAATCGGAGAACCGTGCAACGGGTGTTGAAGGAATTTTTGGAAGGCGGGCTGGAACGCGTGGAGGAGAACCGATACCAAGGATCCCCGAGTGAGTTGAACTCGCACGCCGAGTCCGTGAAGGCGTCCTTTGAAAAGCAACCGCCGGCAACCATTGCTGAAGCGAGACATCGGATTGAAAAACTCACAGGCATTGTGCGAAGCGAAACCCAAGTTCGTGCGTTTTTGAAGCGGATTGGGATGCGGCGTCTCAAATTGGGTGGTGTGCCAGGCAAGGTGGACGAAGACAAACAAAAAGAGCAACGAGAGTTTTTGGAACACCGTCTGGAGCCCGCTTTGGATGAGGCGGAACGCGGCGAGCGGAAAATTTTTTCGTCGATGCCGTCCACTTTGTGCATGGACCGTTTCTCTGCTATGTTTGGGCTTTCGTGAGAATGTTTGTACGAACGCCCTCGGGGCGAAAACGTTTGAATGTTTTGGGGGCGCTCGACTTTGTGACGAAGGAGTTAATCTCGATCAGCAACACGACCTACATCACCTCGGAAACGGTTTGTGAATTGCTGCGGACATTGCACGCCCGTCATAGCCCCCTGCCGATCACGTTGGTGCTGGACAACGCTCGTTACCAACGCTGCCGACTGGTTCAAGATCTGGCCGAGCAACTGGGGATTGAGCTGATGTTCCTGCCCTCGTATTCCCCAAACCTCAATTTGATCGAACGGCTGTGGAAGTTTGTGAAAAAACGCGCGCTGAATGGGAAGTTCTATGAGACCTTCGATGCCTTCCGCGACGCGATCCAAAACACGCTTGAAAACGTTAACGGCACGCACAAAAACGATATTGAGTCCCTCATCACCCGGAATTTCCAGCTGTTTGACCATGAGACATTCTTAGCCGCGTAGGGTATAACAAGTCAAGCGAGCGCAGGTCGAGCGGCAGGCGAGGCGTCCCGACCGGAGGGAGGGCGAGCGGAGCGAGAGCCCGCC
>SKJM01000694.1 GCA_007122045.1 Planctomycetales bacterium
GCGACGAAGGACGACATTCGGCGTGCCGTCGAGGAGTTGTTCGACGTGAAGGTGGTTCGCGTGAACACGCAGAACCGGCGGGGGAAGCCGCGCCGCACCCGATTCCGCTACGGCACGACCAAGGCGTGGAAGAAGGCCATCGTCACCCTGGACCCGGAGCACCGGATTGATTTCTTCTAACCGTCTTGCCGTCCGCGGCCGCCGGTCGGCCGGGCGCGCAACGCCGGGCGCGAAACACTGACCAACGACGATTGAAACCATGGGCATTCGCAGATACAAACCGATTACGCCGGGGCGCCGCGACGCCACCGGGAGCGACTTCGCGGAACTGACGCCCGGCGCGCAGCCGGAAAAGAAGCTCACGCGCGGCAAGCGGCGTTCCAGCGGCCGCAACCACCAGGGCAAGATTACGGTCCGGCACCGCGGCGGCGGCCACAAGCGGCGTTACCGGCAGATCGACTTCCGCCGCAACAAGGACGGGATACCCGCCGTGGTCAACTCGATCCAGTACGATCCGAACCGGTCGGCCCGGATTGCCCTGTTGCACTATGTCGACGGCGAAAAGCGGTACATCCTGGCGCCCGACGGGTTGAAGCGGGGGGCGCAGGTCCTCAGCGGTCCCGAGGTGCCGGCCAACGTGGGTAATTGCCTGCCCCTGACGCGCATCCCGCTGGGAACGAGTATCCACAACATCGAGTTGCAGCCGGGCCGCGGGGGCGCCCTGTGCCGCTCCGCCGGCATGCGGGCGACGCTGGCCGCGCGCGACGCCGGCTGGGCGCAGATCAACCTGCCCAGCGGCGAGATCCGTCGCGTGCCGGCCGCCTGCCGCGCCACGATCGGCATGGTGGGCAACGCGGAGCACATGGGCATCGTGCTGGGTAAGGCCGGCCGAAAGCGATGGCTGGGACGCCGGCCCCACGTGCGGGGCACGGCCATGAACCCGGTCGACCACCCGCACGGCGGCGGCGAAGGCCGCACCAAGGGCGGCCGGCACCCGGTCACGCCCACCGGCAAACCGACCAAGGGGCGCGCCACGCGCAACCGCCGCAAACCCTCGAACAAGGCGATCGTCCGACGACGACGGTCCAAACGGTACGGACTCCTGAAGATATAAAGGCGCGACCCCCGGTCGCGCCCCGAACCACCATAAAGCCGCGACCGCCGGTCGCGCCCCCGACCGATGAGCAGATCCCTCAAGAAAGGCCCCTTCGTCGACCCCCGACTTTTCGGCAAGGTCGAAAAGCTGGACGCCGTGGGCATCAAGGAACCCATCAAGACCTGGGCCCGGGCGTGCACGATCATTCCGGAGTTTGTCGGGCACACCTTCATGGTCCACAACGGAAAGGCGCATATGAAGGTGTTCGTGACGGAGGAGATGGTCGGCCACAAACTGGGCGAGTTCGCCCCGACGCGAACGTTCCGCGGTCACGGGGGCAAGGGAAAACGATAACGATCCAGTGCCGGGGCGGCGGCTGCCGCTGCCGCCCCGCCGCCGGGAGAAACACACCATGGCATACGAAGCGTTGCATCGATTCGCGCGGATCAGCCCGCGGAAGGTCCGCCCCATCGCCGACCTGATCCGCGGTAAATTCGCCGACGAGGCCCTCGACATCCTCCGGTATCAACCGCAGCGCGGCGCGCGGATGCTCGAAAAGGTGCTCCGCAGCGCGCTGGCGAACGCCGAGGACCGCCGGGCGCCGAACCTGCAAACGTTGATGGTGGTCGACGTCCGGGTCGATCCCGGCCCGATGTTCCGCCGAATGCGTCCCCGGGCGCGCGGCATGGCCACGATCATCAAGAAACGCATGTCCCACATTCGCGTGGCCCTCGACTAGCCACGATCACACGGAACCGACACACAGGAGCCCCGGGGGCGCGCCCCGAGAAGAACCGGGAAAGAAGTTATGGGTCAGAAGGTCAATCCTGTCGGCTTTCGCACCGGCATCATGACCGGTTGGAAGAGCCGGTGGTACGCGTCGAAGCGGGAATTCGCCGATCTTCTGGTCGAGGACCAGAAGATCCGCCGGTTCATCAAGGGCCGGAAGGACCGGGGCGGCAAGCCCATGTATCCGGCCGTGGCGAAGGTGGAAATCGAACGCACCCGCGACGAGGTCAAGGTGACCTTGTTCTCGGCCCGCCCGGGCGTGCTCATCGGGCGCAAGGGAGAGCGGGTGGAGGAGCTGCAGGCCGAGTTGCAGGCGCGCACCGGCCGCCGCATCAACATCAAGATCGAGGAACTGAACCGGCCGGAAGTGGTCGCGCAGTTGGTGGCCGAGGACGTAGCCGAGCAACTCCAGAGGCGTTCCGGGTTCCGGCGCACGATGAAGCGGGCGCTGGAGCAGACGATGGAGGCCGGGGCGAAGGGGATCAAGATTCAATTGGCCGGGCGGCTCGGCGGCGCCGAGATGGCCCGGCGGGAAAAACAAATCGCCGGATCGATTCCGCTGAGCACCCTTCGGGCCAAGGTCGACTACGGCTTCACGGAAGCCAAGATCGCCCAGGGCCACATCGGCGTGCAAGTATGGATCAACCAGGGCATGTATAGCGAGGACGAGATCGATGGCGCTGATGCCAAAACGGGTCAAGCACCGAAAAAGCCAAAGAGGACGTATAAGAGGTGAGGCGACGCGGGGCAACCGCGTCGTGTTTGGCGAGTTCGGGCTCCAGGCCGTCCAAGGCGGGTGGATTTCCGCGGCGACGATTGAAGCCGGGCGTATCGCGGCGCAGCAGTATCTGCGCAACGAGGGCCGGTTGTACATCCGCATATTCCCCCACAAACCGATTACCTCCATCCCCCTGGAAACGCGGATGGGGAAGGGAAAAGGGGAGCCCGACTACTGGGCCGCCTCCATCCGGCCGGGCGCCGTCTTGTACGAGATCGGGGGCGTGACCGAAGAGGCCGCCCGCCTGTGCTTCACCCGCCTGGCGCACAAAATGCCCGTGCGCGTCCGCTTCCTGCGACGGAGGACCACCTGACATGGCGAAAGTTGCTGAACTCCGCGACATGAGCACCGAGCAGCTCGAGGCGACGCTGAAGGAAACAACCGAACACTTCTTCCGTTTGCGGCTCCAGGCGCAGACGGAACGGCTGGACGCCCCCAGCGAACTCCGCAAGAGCCGCCGCTTGATCGCGCGGATCAAGACCATCCGGAACGAGCGGCAGCGGGCCGCGGCCCGGGCGAACCCGACCAACCAGACCAGCGAACAGGAATAGCACCATGCCCAAGCGATTGGCCATCGGGGTCGTCACCAGCGATAAGTGCCGGAAGACGCGCCGGGTCGAAATTTCGCGCCGCGAGAAGGACCCGCTGTACGGGAAGTACATCCGCCGCCGCACCGTTTGCCAGGTGCACGACGAGCATAACGAGTCGGGGCTGGGCGACACGGTCGAGATTCGCGAATGCCCGCCCAAATCGAAAACGAAGCGGTGGGAACTGGTGCGGGTGCTCGAGAAGAGCCGGCTGATCGACTTGGCGGCCCTGCGCGCGGCGCAGAAGCGGCGGAAGCACGAGGAAGTGACCGAGGAGGTCGGCAACCAGTCGGTCGAGGCGCCCAGCGAGTCCGTGTAGGGGCGGGGCGCCGCGCCCAGCCGCCACGGAAAGGAACACGAAGCAACCGCGGCCGCCCCGAGCGGCGGCCGCCCGGAGAGGTATTGTTACGGGGATCCCAACCATGATTCAGATGCAAACGCGGCTGAACGTCGCCGACAATACGGGCGCCAAGGAGCTGATGTGCATCAAGGTACTCGGCGGCACCCACCGGCGGACGGCCGGCCTGGGCGACATCGTCGTATGCAGCATCAAGAGCGTGATTGCCGGAAGCGACTGCAAGAAGGGGTCGGTGGTGCGGGCGGTCATCGTCCGCTGCAAGCAGCCCA
>SKJM01000317.1 GCA_007122045.1 Planctomycetales bacterium
GCTGGGTGGAAACGTGGGACGCAGAAGACCGCTACCGAATTTCTTCGAACCGAACGGCGGGCTTTGATGATTCGTTTTCTGCGATCTGCGCGGATTTTGCGGTTTTTTTCGCAATGCGGCCTGGTACCGCTTTCGCTCCCCGCACAGCCGACAAGTTTGGCGTGGATTATAGGGAGGTGGACACTTGGGTCAATGGCAGAAACGGATTCCCGAAATGGGGTGGAACTTGAGAAGGCTGGGCCAACTGGGAAAAGGGGACGGCGGAGTATCCGCATCCTAGGGAGGGTTGGGACGCGGTCTCCGCCGTCCGTGTGGCAGGGCTTGTGGGCCGGATCACCCTGCCACCACACCACCAATTCTATCACACGGAGCAACGGTTGCATGAGGAATATCCTCGCGCCGCTCCTGTTGAGGCCGCCGGCCACCACGAAGCGGCCATGCGCCCGTTCCGTCGGCCCATGGGCTAGCCTATCCCCAAGACCCGAAGTGCCGTCGGTTGCCGGTTCCCGTTCTTAGCGGGCCCCGGCGAGTTCCCGCTCGCGGGCTTCGGCATAGCGCCGGGCCACCGCATCCCAATCGACCACGTTCCAGAAGGCGGCGACATAATCGCCGCGCCGATTCTGATATTTCAGGTAGTAGGCGTGCTCCCACACGTCCACCCCGAGAATCGGCGTGTTTCCGTGCATCAAGGGGCTGTCTTGGTTGGGCGTGCTCTCGACCAGCAGCCTGCCCTCCGGATCGAGGCTCAGCCACGCCCAGCCGCTTCCGAACCGGCCGAGGGCGGCGGTTTTCATCGCCTGGAGGAACTTGTCGAACCCGCCCAGGTGTGCCTCGATTGCCTGGGCCAGTTCGCCGCGGGGCTCACCTCCCCCACGTCCCGACATGATCTCCCAGAAGAGCGCGTGGTTCGCATGGCCACCGCCGTTATTGCGGACGGCGGTTCGGATTTCCTCGGGCAGCGTGTGAATGGCGGCGACCAGGTCCTCGATCCTAGGATTGCCAAGGTCATGCCCCTCGATGGCGGCGTTCAGGTTCGTCACGTAGGCGTTGTGATGCTTGGTGTGGTGGATTTCCATGGTCCGCGCGTCGATGTGCGGTTCCAAAGCGTCGTACGCATACGGCAATTGAGGAAGTTGATAACTCATGGCTTACTCCTTGCGTTGTATGAGTGCCTCCCCCGGGAGGCGGTATCGCATTTCCGCTCGTCCTGTCCCAAGACCGGCCGAGCCGATATATGACAGGTGAGCCTGATACAATTATAGCCCGCAGCCCAGTCCCGGCAAGACCAGCGGCCGCCACCCAGCACGACTGCTCACGACCCGGTGTCCAGCCACGTGGGAAGCAGTCGCACGGGCGGGGCCGGCGCGGCGGCGCCCCGCGGCGGCGCGTCGTTGTCCTCTTCCGTGGCCATCAGGTACGAGCGAAAGCTCGTCAGCACCTCCTGGGCCCGGCGGAGCGCGTCGTGGCGGCGGCGGCGGTCGCGCGTGCGGCTGAGCCGAATGCCCACACCGATCCGGGTGCGCGCCACGCCGTTCGGCTCGTCCCCCGCCTTGCCCCGTTGCTCGCTGAAACGCAAGTCGATGCGGAAGGCTACCGCCCGATCGCTCGCGCGCCGCAACCGTCCGGGCCGCTCGCCGTCGAGTTCCAACTCGATGCGGCCGGCCTCCGTCCGGACGACCTTCGCCTCGTGGTCGGCCACGAACCCGCGCAGCTTCTGAATTGCCATCTTGACGGGCACGGGCGTGACGAGGGTTGCCTGCACGAGGCACGGGTTGTCTGCGCGAGCCGCGGCCGAGGAGCTTTGCCGGGAAGGCTGGCGGTCGGCAGCCGCGCCCGTGCCCAATTGAACGACCTGGTTGCGCCCTTGCGACTTGGCCGTCAGCAATCCCCGATCGGCGCGGCGCAGCATCGTTTCGGGGGTATCGCCCGGCTGGATCTCGGTCACGCCGAAACTGGCGGTGAGGGTGCGGCCATCCATGGTGGGCTGCGGCATTTGCGCGAGCGCCTTGCGGATGTATTCCGCGCGCCGGGCGGCGGTTGCGTTGTCGCAGTCGGCGCAGAGCATGACGAATTCCTCCCCCCCGTAGCGCGCCACCAGGTCGCCGGAGCGGCACGCGCCTTTCAATAACGTGGCCAGGCTGATGATGGCCTGATCGCCGGCTTGGTGACCGAACGTGTCGTTCACCCGCTTGAACCGGTCGAGATCGACGATGATCAGCGAGCAGGGCATCCCCAGTTGCTGATGCGCGGCGATGAACATCTCGTGTACGCGGTCGAACTCGGCGCGGTTGGCCACCTGTGTTAGGGGGTCCTGAATGGCCTTTTCGTGCAGGCTCTGGCAGCGCTGCTCCAGCGAGGTCTCCGAGGAGGCGTCGTGAAACAGCAGGATGGCGCCCAAGGGGGCGCCGCCGCCGTTGCTGACGGGGATCGCGTGGGAATCGACGGCTACCGGCCGGTCGTTCCGCCCCGAAATCGTCAAGCGCCGGAGCGATTGCACCCCGGAGCGAATGGCACCGGTAACAGGGCAGTCGGCCTCGGTGACCGGCTGGCGCTTCTCATCGGCCATTTTGAGCAGTTCCGGGTGCCAGCGACACTGCCGCATGCTGGTGCCGGGAATGCCCGTCAACCGCTCCGCCCCCCGGTTCCACAGCGTGACCAGTCCCGTAGCGTCGATGAACACGACCGCATCGTACATGTTCTCCAGGAGCTTTGCTTGGAACAGGGCGTCGGTGTTGGGCTGCTGGAGCGACGACGGGACGCAGTTCAGTTCCCAATAGGAGTTGACCAACTCCGGGTCGAGCGAACGCAACCACCGCCAGGCGACTGTCTCGTGGACCGCACCACGGTCGGCGGCGCGGAACTCGGAAAACCGCAGCACCAGGGCCGGATCGAACTGGGTCCCCGCGCAGTCGTAGATCTCGCTCATGGCCCGCTCGTGCGGCATGGCCGGGCGGTACACGTGATCGGTGGTCATGGAATCGAACGCTTCCACGATGGCGATCATACGGGCCCCAACGGGAATGGCCATCCCGGCCACGGCGGCGCGGTCGTGGCTGCCGTCGTACCAGGCGTTGACGTGCTCAATGATCTCCAGGATTTCCGGCGCGGAGCAACTGTGGCGGAGTATCTCCAGGCTCATCTGCCGCGACTTCGCCACCACGGCCGCTTCCTCGGCACTGAGCGAAAGGGGCTTGGCCAGGATGCAATCGGGAGTTCCGATCATGCCCACGTCGTGCAACAGCGCGGCGATTTCCAGGTGGTCGCGCAGGAGCTCGTCAAGCCCGAGATGCATCGCCCACGCCGAGCACGTCAGCGCCACGCGCAGCGAGTGGCCCGCCGTCGGCGGATGCTTGCACTGGAGCGCCGCAAACAAACTACTGGCGATTCCCAGGCGGACCTGGATCACCTGGTTGTCGGTTTCGGCGCCGAAGACGGCCGGCACGGCCGGCGAGGCGCCGGCGACGTTTTCCAAGTCGCGCAGCAACGACCCCAGCTCCGCCATCCAATGCTCCGCCGACGCCGCCTGCTGAGCGGTGACCGGCAGAGAGACTTCCGGGCGAGGGGTGGAAGCGTGCGTCATGGCTGCGAATTCTCCTTGTGGTGCACTGCCGGCCCCTCCTCGCCCCGGGCGCAACGCTGAGTCGCTGGCGCCCGCTATAAAAAGTCTAGGTTACGGCCGCACCTGACGCAAAAAAAGCCGTACGACAGGCTTTCCAGCCTGTCTATGGGCAAAACAGCCGTAGGACAGGCTTTCCAGCCTGTCTGTGGGCAAAACAGCCGTAGGACAGGCTTTCCAGCCTGTCTATGGGCAAAACAGCCGTAGGACAGGCTTTCCAGCCTGTCTGTGGGCAAAACAGCCGTAGGACA
>SKJM01000661.1 GCA_007122045.1 Planctomycetales bacterium
AGCCGTAGTCGGTCCACGAATGGTCGTCGGAGATGATCAGCACGATGTTCGGCCGGTCCGAGTCGGCCCGGACGGGAACCGCCGCCGGCGCGGCCAAGGCGGCAAGCAAGGTGGTGAGAATGGTCGTTCGCATGGTTGAGGCTCCTTGGGGGTTGCTGTGGTTCTCAGACGTAGGGTGGGTGGTTCTGGACGCGGTAGCGGCCAGGTTCACCCACGTGACTCATGCCTTCTTACGCACGCTGAAGCGTGAACTCCAACGGTTGTTTGACGCGTGGGTGAACCCGACTGCTCAGACAGCCGGAACCACCCACCCTACATGCCTATCGCAAGTATTCACCCAACTCGCGAATCGTCTCGGCGAACTCCGGCTCGCCGGCCAGGTTGCGGCTTTCGTCGGGGTCGGTTTCGTAGTCGTAAAGCTGCTCGTCGCCGCTGCCGTAGCGGATGTAGCGGAACCGGTCCGTCCGCACCGTGCGGTGGTTTCTCCAGAACCCCAGGGCCGGCTTCGGCGAGGCGGCGCCGGGGTCGGCCAGTTGCCCGCGCAGGCTGCGGCCGTCGAGCCCCTCCACCGCCGGCAGCCCGCACAGGTCGACCAGCGTGGGGAACACGTCGACCGTCTCGACCACGGCGTGCGATTGTTTGCCGGGTTGGGTCATGCCGGGATACTGGAAGATCAACGGCGCGCGCAGCGCGTGTTCGTACAGGCAGTGTTTGCCCCAGATGGCATGTTCGCCCAGGAGGAAGCCGTGATCGCTCCACACGACCACCACGGTGTTCTCGGCCAGGCCGAGTTCCTCGAACGCATCGAGCACCCGGCCCACCTGCGCGTCGACGTACGTGGTGGCGGCGGCGTAGGCGTGGCGCATCAGGCGGGCGTAGTCGGGGTCGTCCTCCGGGTCGCGGCCGGAGTGGCCGTAGTTGCCGCGGAACTCGCCGCTGCCGTGCCAGCCGCCCCGCTCCTCGGCGCGGGCGGTGACCGCGGGGGCGGGAATCCGGTCGGGGTCGTGCATGTCGAAGTACTTCTTCGGCGCCGCGAACGGAAGGTGCGGCTTGAAGAAGCCCACCGCAAAGAACCACGGCTCCTCGGAGCGGGCCAATTCCTGCAACGTCTCGACGGCGTCCCGCGCCACCCAGGCGTCGGGGTAGGCTTTGTCCGGCCCGTCGTACGCCTCCCACGGCGGCGACTTGCCCCGCGCTCGCGGCACCCCGTTGGCATACCCGTGCATCATCGCCTGCGCGGTTTCCCAGGGGCTGTCGGGAATCCAGCAGCGGTCCCACACGCCGGGCAGCTCTTCCGGCCCCTCGTCCCAGTTACGGCCGGCCAGCCCGCCGGGGTAGTGCGTAATTTTCCCCAGCGAAAGCGTCCGGTAGCCGTGCCGGCGGAACCAGGCGGGCAGGCTGCGGTCGGCCCACTGCCGGTGGGTTCGCAGGATGGCGTTGTTGCCCAGGTGGACCCCCTCGGTGGGGTAATTGCCGCGCAGCAACGCGTAGCGCGATGCCCCGCAAGTGGGCACCTGCACGTAATGGTGGGTGAAAATTCGCCCCCGTTCCACAAGGGCGTCGAGGTGGGGCGTCTGCGCGTGCTCCACCCCGAGGCAGCCCAAGTGGTTCCGGAGATCGTCGATTGAGATGAACAGCACGTTCGGCCGCTCTTCCGCACCGGCGAAGGCCCCAAGACCACTCGCCAGCACCACGGCCGCGGCACATCGAAACAGGTTGCGTTCCAGTCGGTTCACGGCAGGTCTCCCAGGGTAAGCGGCTACGTTCACATCCCACACCTGCGAACCAGCCTAATTGGTCCCGGCTGAGTTGTCAACCAACATCCGGCCCCCATGCCCGAATGTCACACCCGGGGCCCGTCCGATCCATCGCGCGGGAGTGGCTCCGATGGTTCGTCCGACCCGTCCGTCTCGTCCGGCGGGGAACCGTTGGCGATCCGATTCAGGCCGTCCACCAGCGCCCCCGGCCAGAGGCTCACCAACAGCCCGAAGACCAGCACGGCCATGATCGCCGCCATGTGCCACGGAGTTTCACGGACGTCCAGTCCGGCGGCGCCCGCGGACAGCCAGTAGCCGAACGTCTGCATGAGGGTCGGGAGCCGGGTGACCACGAAGTACACGCCGAGCACGCGGAAGCCGATTTCCTCAAGCCGCCTGGGCGAAACGGCCAAGCGGACCTCGTCCACCGGCGGCGCGACTGCGACCATCGCCAGCCCATGGGCCAGTCGCCAGGCAAGCAAGGCAAAGCCGACCACCACGGCGCCGGAAAGCACGATCCCCGCCACCGTAACGGCCAGCGATTCGCCCCAAGGCAAGCGAGTGGTAAGCCTGTGCCAGAAAAACATGAACCAGTGCGGATAGACCATCGCCAAACTGAACAGCAGGTAAACGGCAAGGCACTTCAGGGCAATTACCGTGATCTGTCGCGAAGTCATTTCGGCCGCTCCCATGCTTCCCGGTCGTTATGAAGGAGGCGCGTCGGATTCCGCCCGCGCCCCGCCCGGCGGCGCGCCCCATCGGCCACCTGGCCCGCCTGTCGCCTTCCGGCTCACGAGTCGATCGAGCCGGTCGATCACCGCCCGCGTCCGGCAGGCCACCAGCAGGCCGAACGCCAAGCCGAACGCCAAGCCCGCCGCGCTTCCCAACAATGCCCCCGATCCCTCCCAGGCCGGGGCTCGCCCCTCCATATCCACGTATTGGGAAATCAAACGGCGAACCAAGGGTTCAAAGCAGCGGACCGCCAGAGACACGCCGAGCACGCGAAGAGCGATTTCCTCCAGCCGCTTGGGCGCGATCGGGCGGGGAAGGTCGTTCGGGGGCGGCGGGGGTACGACCGCGACGAACCGGTTCGCCCGAATCCAGGCGAGCAGGCCCAGACCCGCCAGAACAATGCCGCCGACGGCCATCACCGCGACCGTCGGTCCAACCGACGCTGGGGGAAAAAGCTCGTTCGGAACCCCCCGGAAATACCGAATCCATGCCAGCACCGCAACCGCGCGCAGCCATAGGTAAACGGCGACAAACTTCAGGGCTGCCGCCGTGATTTGCCGCGTGGTCATCTCCACTGCTCCCATGCGTGCCGACAGCGCGCGCCGCGGCGGCGTTGGTTACCCGGCCGATCATGACGTTCGGCGTTTCCGCCGCATCGCCACCCGCCGGGGCCGCCGCCGGGAAGCTCGCCGCCAGTGCTCTTGTCCGGCCCGATTTCTGCTCGGGCTTGAAGCCTGCGCCCAGCTTACCGTCTCCCGCCGGCCGGGGCAAGCCACGCGCCGCCGCCTCGCCCGGGCGGGAACATGTGCCCGGAAGCCCCCGCTTGTCCCCGCCCCGCACCCGTGCTACACTGCCAAGCATCGTGGCGGTCTTTCAAAGTATCCACTTTTTTGGGAGGGTGCGACCATGAACGGGCGTGTTCCACGAGTCTCTTCGCTGCGGTGGCTGGGGTGCCTCGCCGCTGCAATGCTCCTGCTGAGCCCCCAGGCGGCCTCCGCCGCCGAGCCGTCGACCGTGGCCTTCCGCCACCACCTCATCGACACCGAGTTGACCGGCCGGGCCTTCGGGCAGACGGCCCTGGTCGACCTGACCGGCGACGGCCGGCTGGAGTTCGTCATGGGCCGCCACAACGGCCCCCTGTACGTCTACCGCTACCACGCGCCCGACCGCTGGACCCGCTACGTCGTGGGCGACCGTTCGCCGTCCGAGGTCGGGCTGGCGGCCCTCGACGTCGATGGCGACGGGCGCATCGACCTGGTCACCGGCGGGGCGTGGTACCGCAACTCGGGCGACCTGGCCGAGCCGTTCGAGCGGATCGTCTTCGATCCCGACCTGACCTTCGTCCACGACATGGCCGCGGCCGACATCGACGGC
>SKJM01000512.1 GCA_007122045.1 Planctomycetales bacterium
GAGAAGCACTTCGGCGCCACGTGGAGCTTCGAGCCCGATCCGATCAAGGCGTCCCACCGCATGATCGACCACATCGACTGCAAGCGCGTGGAGTTAGGGCTGCCGGTGCCGATATATTCCGTTCCCTATGCCCCCCAGACCGTCGAAGCCGTGGCCGCCGCGGGCTAACCCAAGCTGGAGAAAAGAGACGCCATGTCGCGAGAAGTATTCACGCAAGTCATCCGAGGGACCCGGGGTTGGGTCGAAGAGGCCGAGCAGGCGCTGGCGAAGGCCCTGACCGAATACGGGCCCGGCCGGGCCGTGGGCTGGACGACGCAGACATGTTATTGCCTGCCCATGTCGTACGCCCTGATGGGCCTGGAAGTCAAGACGCTCGGCGACCTTCAGGCCCAGGTGGCGCATGCCCGAGAACTGCTCGGCGAGGTGCCCACCGATGATCTCTGGTTGCCCTACTTGGGCGACGGGTTGGACGCGGGGGCGGCCAGCATGTTGGCCACCGAGGCGCTCGTGGCGCTGCGGACGGTCAACGGTTACCAAGCCCCAACCGGCTGGCAGGGGTTCATTTCCGACACGATCATGCGGGAATTGGGCATTCAGCTCGTCGACGGCCGGATGCCCGGCTTCGCGCTGATTCTCGGGCCGGCGCCGAGCACGGAAATCGCGGTGAAGGTGGTCCGCGAGCTTCAGAAACGGAACATCCTCACCTTCCTTTGCGCCAATCGCGAGGGAAAGACGGCCCGGGAGCAGATGTACGAAGGCGGCGTGCTCCAGGAGGAGGCCCCGCTGAAGGAATGTTGGGAGCAGTACGTCGTACCGGTCGGGCCCGATTCGCTCGACGCCATCTACGTGCTCAACTGGTCGATTCGCAGCGCGTTGACCTTTGGCGGTCACAAGCGGGGCGAGTCGCGCAAATGCCTCGACTACACCAAGGGGCGCATCAACGCTTTCGGCATCACCTTCGACGAGATCCCCGACGACTGGTACGCGCT
This sequence comes from Planctomycetales bacterium, assembly GCA_007122045.1. Classification (GTDB taxonomy): domain Bacteria; phylum Planctomycetota; class Planctomycetia; order Pirellulales; family Thermoguttaceae; genus PWXP01. The sequence continues at coordinate 990 of SKJM01000512.1, forward strand.
GGGGGCCGGGGCGATCCTGCTGGGCTATCCGATCATTTCCGACTCGGTCGCCACCCCCGAGGTTCGACCCACCGGTGTCACCGTGCGCGAGGCCCTGGTCGTCGAGCCCGACTACGACAAGCTGGTGCCTGCCTGCATCGAAACCCGGGCGGTGAAGGTGAAGGTCGAGAAAGTCGACGTTCCGGTGGGCTACGCGGCGGCGTTCGAGGGCGAGCGCGTCCGCAAGGACGACATGCACGTGCAGTTCGGCTACAAGTATTCCTCCGCCGTCGAATACGTTCACATGGCCGAGGAGGTGGAGGACGGCCGGATCGTCGTGGACGGGCCGGATATCGACACGGTCGACGAGGGCGCAGCCCTGCCGCTTGCCATCGAAGTGCTCGTGGGGGGGCGCAAGATGCAACGCGACTTCGAAGGAATCGTCGAACGCCAGGTTCACCGCTGGCTCAGCCACGCCATGGGGTTCATGCACACCGGCCAGCGCGACCAGATCTGGTGCCGGGTCAGCAAGAAGGCCTTCAAGGCCGGCCTCCGCCTGAAACACCTCGGCACGATCCTGCACGCAAAAGTCCACGACGAGTATGCCGGCATTGTCGACAAGGTGGCCGTCCACGTCACCACCGACCCGCAGAAGGTCGAGGCCAAGGCCGCCGAAGCTCGCGAGGCGTTCCGCGTTCGCGACGACCGCATTGCCGGGATGACCGACGAGTCGGTCGAGACGTTTTACAGTTGCACCATCTGCCAGAGCTACGCCCCCGACCACGTGTGCGTCATCACGCCGCAGCGGCTCGGGTTGTGCGGGGCATACAACTGGCTGGACGGGCGGGCCAACTACGAGATCAACCCCACCGGCCCCAATCAGCCGATCGCCAAAGGACGGACGATGGACTTGGCGAAAGGCGAGTGGGAAGGCGTCAACCAGTTCGTCTACCAGCAATCGAACCGCAAGGTGGAACGGTTCTGTGCCTACAGCCTTCTGGAGGCGCCCATGACCAGTTGCGGCTGCTTCGAGTGCATTGTGGCCGTGCTTCCCCTGGCCAACGGCGTGATGGTGGTCAACCGGGAGCACACCGGAGGGACTCCCTGCGGCATGAGCTTCGGCGACCTCGCCTCGGTCACCGGCGGCGGAGCGCAAACGCCGGGTTTCGTCGGCATCGGCCGGCTGTACCTCTCCAGCCCCAAGTTCCTTTCGGCCGACGGCGGGGTCCGGCGGCTCGTTTGGATGCCTCGCTCGCTGAAGGAGTCGGTTGCCGAGCGGCTTCAACAAGAGGCCGAGCGGATCGGCGAGCCCGACCTGTTGGACAAAATCGCCACCGAGGAGGACGCGACAACCGAGGAGGAGGTGGCCGAGTTCCTGGCGGCGAAGGGGCATCCGGCCGTCAGCCTCGACCCGCTGATCGGCTGAGCGACCCCGCGCCGACGACCGACTGAACCGTTTGCTTATTCGCGAAAAGGATCGACCGATGGCACTATCCGGCCTGGACATTTACAAGCAGTTACCGAAGACGAATTGCAAGGACTGCGGCCTTCCCACCTGCCTGGCGTTCGCCATGAAGGTGGCCACCAAGCAGGTGGGACTGGAGGCCTGCCCCCACGTGAGCGCCGACGCCGCGGCGGCCCTCGAGTCGGCCTCGCGCCCGCCTATTCAACTGGTCACCATCGGCGAAGGCGAGGCCGAGATCAAGGTGGGCAACGAGACGCAACTGTTCCGCCACGAGGAGAAGTTCCACCGCCCCACGGCCGTCGCCGTGCGCATTTCCGACCTCGACGACGAGCAGGCGATTACCGACCGGGCCGCGGCCATCGGCCGGTTGGCGTTCGAGCGGGTGGGGCGCCAGATTCGCGTGAACCTGGTGGCCGTCGACAACGAGTCGGGCGATGCGGCCAAGTTGGAGAACGCCGTCAAGCGGGCGGCCGAGGCGTCGGGGCTGGCCTGCGTGGTGATGTCGGCCAAGGCCGAGAACCTCCGCCGGGCGGCCGCGGCCCTCTCCGGCCGGCGCCCCTTGTTGTACATGACCGACCCGGCCGAGGCCGAGGCCGCCGCCGCGGTGGCCAAGGACGAGAACTGCCCCCTGGCCGTGCGGGCCGACGGCTTGGAGGCCCTCGCCGAGTTGTCTTCGAAGCTCGCCGTGCTCGGCGTCGAGCAGCTCGTGCTCGATCCCGGTACACGGGGGCTGAAACCCACGCTGGAGGCCCTCACGGCCATGCGGCGTTTGGCCCTGAAGAACTTCCGGGCGTTGGGCTATCCGGCCCTCGCAATGACGGCCGGCGACGATCCCACGATGCAAGTGGTCGAGGGCTGCACCTACGTCGCCAAGTATGCCGCCGTGCTCGTGACCGACGCCTCCGAGCCGTGGCAGATTCTACCCATCCTCACCGCGCGGCAGGACATTTACACCGATCCGCAGAAGCCCGTGGCCGTCGAACCGCGGCTGTACAGCGTGGGTGCGGTCGATGGCGACTCGCCGGTGCTGGTGACCACCAACTTCTCGTTGAGTTACTACTCGGTCGAGTCGGAAGTGGAGGCCAGCCGCGTGCCGGCCCATATCATCGCCGTCGATACGGAAGGGACGTCGGTGCTCACGGCCTGGGCTTCCGATAAGTTCAACGCGGAGACAATCACCAAGGCGCTGCGGCAATCGGGCCTGGAAGAACGGCTTTCGCACAAGAGGTTGGTCATTCCCGGTTTCGTGGCCGTGCTTTCGGCCGGCGTGGAGGACGAGTCGGGCTGGGGCGTCGAGATCGGGCCGAAGGAGGCGGCCGGGCTTCCCAACTACCTGAAGAAACAGCAATGGAACAGACCAGCGTGAAAACGCGCCACTGCATCCGCTTCCTGCCCGACGGGCGCGAAGCCGTCATCGAGCAAGGCCATA
>SKJM01000654.1 GCA_007122045.1 Planctomycetales bacterium
CGACACGGCGAATGGGGCAGACTCTGCAATCACTGTCGCCATGGCCATCATCGACCAATTGACCGGGCTGGCAAACAAGGCGGACGAACTTGGGGCGGCCCGGCACCTGTTCGACCTGCTGAACGCACGATTGTTTCTCGGCTTTCACCAAGTCAAAGTAAAAAGACGCACCCTGAACAAATTGTGTGGCGGCACACTGACCTTTGGCAATGCGCCTCCCCCAATCGAAGTATACAAAGGACGCACTTCGCGACAAAAAATCAAAGGCCCGGCAGCAACCGAAGTCGCCGGGCCCGGCAAGGGCAACTCGCCCTCACCCCCCGAATGTTGTATTGGTTCCGGTTTGGAGGACAAGTCGTTACGAAATGTCAGTCGGGGCGACACGATTTGAACGTGCGACCTCTGCGTCCCGAACGCAGCGCTCTAGCCAAGCTGAGCTACGCCCCGCAACCGTAAACCGTTAAGTATACTCGGCCGGCCGGCGGGATCAAGAGGACCTGCCCAATGTCTCCAGGAAATCCGCAAAAACCCGCCCGGGCCGGCAGAGCGGGCGCAAGTTCCGGCGGCAGGTCCACCCCCGGCGAGGGCCGAACCGGTCGCATCGGAGGGGTCCGCCGTCGAGGTAGCTCACACGTCGCAAAGCGCAACGGCTTCGCGCAGCGACTTCAGCGGGTCGCGCGTCGGGAGGAATTCCTGGCCGACGAACCCGTCGTAATCGACCTCGACCAACGCCTTCATGCAGGCGGGGAAGTTGATCTCCTGGCCGCCGTCGGGTTCGTTGCGGCCGGGATTGCCCGCAACGTGGATGTGGCCCAACAGATCGCGGTACTGGTGGATGCGGCGGATGAGGTCGCCGTTCATGATCTGCACATGGTACAGATCGAACAGGAGCTTCATGTTGGGCGAGCCGACGGCGCGGCAGATGGCGGCGCAATAGTCGATGTCGTCGCCGTGGTAGCCCGGGTGGCCCTTCATCGGGTGCGTGTCTTCGCGCGTGTTGAGCTGCTCCAGGCACAGGGTAATGCCCTTTTTCTCGGCGTAACCGATGATCTTCTTCAGGCCTACCACACAGTTGGCCATTCCTTCGGCGTCGTCGATCACGGGCGACGAGGGGTCCTTCGGGTCGAGGTGCTTGTAGCCGGTGAAGCAGATGACGCGCTTGTAGTCGTACTCGGCGGCCTGGTCGATCGCCTTGCGCGTCGCCGGGATGACGCGCTTGTGATAGTCGGGGTTGTTGAACCCATACATGAACGGAGGGTCGGGGTCCATGTCGATCTGGACGATGGCGTTGGTCAGCCCGAAACGCTTCAGCGTCGGGTAGTCGGCCGCGCCGACCAGCTCGATGGACTCGACGCCCAGGCGCCTGGCGATGCGGCACATTTCGGCCATCTCCCAGTAGGGTTCGAAGCACCACTGGACGATCGACTGTTTGATGCGGCCCTTCCGGACGGCGGGCTGCTTGTCTTCGGCGCGGATGGCGGGAACGCCGGCTGCCAGGGCAGCGGCGCCCGCCGCCCCGCGTAACAGGTGACGGCGTGTTATGGTGGACGATGTCGAAACGCGGTCGGGTTGGGTCATGGGATAGCACCTCTTCATAGGGGAGTGGTCCAGGTACGTTGCTGTAAGGCGAGCGGTGGCCGCCAAGTAGGATGGACATTCTTGTCCGTCGGGCGAAAGACGGACAGGAATGTCCATCCTACCGGTATACTTCCACGACGGACAGGAATGTCCATCCTTGCGATATACTCCGTTTCACCGCTCGACCTATTATACTCGGCCGCAGGGCATGCCGTCCAGCGGCCCGGCCTAGGCGATCAGCGAGCGGTAGTAGTCAATTGATCGCCGCAGGCCCTCCTCGAAGCCGATCGGGGGTTCGTAGCCGAGCAGTTGGCGGGCGAGGGTGATGTCGGCCAGGCTTTCGCGCACGTCGCCGGCACGCGGGGGGGCGTGCCGCGGCTCGACGCGGGTACCCAGCAAGTCGTTGATCGAGGCCAGGAGGGTGAGCAGGCTGAATTGGGTGCCGTTGGCCACGTTCAGCACGTGGCCGGCCACGTTGGGGCCATCGGCGGCCAGCAGGTTGGCGTGGACCACGTTGGCCACGAAGGTGAAATCGCGCGACTGCCGGCCGTCGCCATAGATCACCGGCTGTGCGCCGGAGAGGATGGTGGTAATAAACCGTGGGATGACGGCGGCGTACTCACTCTTGGGGTCCTGGCGTGGCCCGAATACGTTGAAGTACCGCAGGGCCACCGTCTCCAGCCCGTAGGTGGCCGTGAACGCCCGGCAGTAGTACTCGGCGGCCAGTTTGGCGGCGGCGTAGGGCGACAGGGGGGCGGGCAGGTCGGTTTCCCGCTTGCTGGCGGTAGGCTGGTCGCCGTAGGCGCTGCTCGAGGCGGCGTAGACCACGCGGCGGACCCCCGCGGCACGTGCCGCGTCCAATAAGGCGACCGTCCCGGTTACGCAAGCGGCGTTGGTGTCGAGGGGGAAGTCGACGCTGCGGGGCACCGAAGCCAACGCCGCCTGGTGAAACACGCACTCGGCGCCCTCCACGGCTTCGGCCACGGCCGCCGAATCGAGCAGATCGGCTTCGAAGAACCGGATGCGGTCGCGGAACGAGTTCATGTTGCCAAGGTGTCCGGTGCTCAGGTTGTCGAGCACGCGTACCGTATGCCCCCGCTCGACGAGGGCGGCGGCGATATGGGACCCGATAAAGCCGGCGCCGCCGGTGACCAGGTAAGTAGCCATTGGGTTGGATTCCTCGTGGTGGCCGCCGGCCATCTAGCCTGAAGCCCGGACGATGAACAAAAGGATCACTCCGATGACGACGACTGCGGCAATAGCAATAGACCAGTTCAGCCATGCCCGGGCGGTGCGTGCCTCGCGGCGTTCCTCCTCGAGTTGCCGCTCGCGGCGACGTTCGAGGCTGTCGTCGTAGCGGAGCTGGAATTGGGCGTTACAGAAGGGGCAGAGGGCGTCCTGGCCGATCATCTCCTCGGGCGTTTCCAGCACGTGCCCGCTGGGGCAGGGGATGTGCAAGAGCTTGGGGTCGGCTGCGGTTATTTCAGGTGGGGCTGCAGCCTGCTCTGGAGGCGCGCCGCCGAGGACCGAGAAGTCGGGGGCTGTGTGCAAGGCGGGAAAGGCCTCGTCGGAGGGGGCCGATGGGCCGCCGCCGGGGGCAGCTCCGTCGGAGGGATCCTGAGGCAACTCGCGCCCGTCGGGAGCGGGTATCAGCATCAAAACACCGCACTCGGGACACTCGCACTGCTGGCCGGCCTGCGACTGCTCGGCCTGGAGGAGGTGTCCGTGCGGGCACATGAATTGAAAAGCCATGGCAGGTTTCGCATTTGCATTGGTCCAACATTTCATTATGCCTCCGAAAGTGCGCGGCGTCCAATCCCCCCTTCGCGCATGTTGACGCCCACCGTGGCATGGCCTACCATGATACTATTGTGGGCAACCATTCAGGAGCCAGCATCGTGGCAACAGATACCGATATCGAACCGCGCGCCGGCCTGCGAGGCACACTGGCGGCCGAGTTGGACGATTTCGACGAGTCGGTGGCGGACCGGAACGGGCAGGTCGATCTGCCTCGCATTGAGCGGGCGATCCGTGAAATCCTGTTGGCCATCGGGGAAGACCCCGACCGAGAGGGGCTGCAGGAGACCCCCGCACGGGTCGCCCGAATGTACCAGGAACTGTTCACCGGCCTCCACGAGGACCCGACCCTCCACCTGCGGAAGTTCTTCTCCGACACGTGCGACGAGGTGGTGCTGGTGCGCGACATCAGCTTCAACAGCATGTGCGAGCACCACATGCTGCCGTTCATGGGAAAGGCGCATATCGGGTATCTTCCGGGCAAGCGGGTGGTAGGGCTCAGCAAACTCGCCCGCGTGGTCGACAGCGTCGCCCGGCGCCCCCAGGTCCAGGAACGCATGACCGAGCAGATTGCCGACTTGCTGGAGCAGCAGCTTCGCGCGAAGGGGGTGGCGGTGGTGATCGAGGCCGTGCACACGTGCATGACCATCCGTGGTATCCGGCGGCCGGGCAGCGTGTGCGTCACCTCGGCGATGAAGGGGTGCTTCCGCAACCGGGCCTCGAGCCGGGCGGAAATCATGACGCTCATGTACGGCGACCGGCGGTAGCCCTTCGTGGAGCAAGCGGTAGCCCCCTCATGGAGCAGCACGAGGCGCAACGCGACATCATCCTGGACGACCTTCGCGGGCTGGTCCGCGGCGAGGTGCTGGGCGACCCCGTCTCCCGGCAGCTTTACACCAGCGACGGGAGCATTTTCGAGATCCGCCCCCTGGCCGTCGTCCGCCCGCGAAACACGGCCGACATCGTCGCGTGCGTGCAATATGCCGGCGAAAAGGGCATTCCGATCCACGCCCGGGGCTCGGGCAGCGGCGTGGCGGGCGAATCGCTCGGGCCGGGGCTGGTGCTCGACTTCTCGAAGTTCCTCCGGCGCGTCCTGTATGCCGATGGGGAGCAGGTTCGCGTGCAGCCGGGGGTGGTCCACGAGCGGCTCAACGCCCAGCTTCACCGCGCCGGGCGCATCTTCGGCCCCGATCCGAGCAATGGCGAGGTAACCACCATCGGCGGTGTGCTTGCCGTCAACGCGGCGGGGAGCCGTTGGCCCCGCTACGGCGCCGCCTGCGACAACGTGCTGAGCATCCAGGCGGTTACCGCGTCCGGCGAGATCATGGAGTTCGGCCGCGAGCCGGTGGGTGGGCCGGGGAAGGCGCCTGCCGGTTCGGGCAAGGGCGCGTTGGTTTGGCGGCTCGCGACTCTCCTGGACGAACACGCCGAACTGATCGGGCGGCACAGCCCCAAGGCGCCCATGCACCGGTGCGGCTACAACCTGCGGGGGGTGCTGGAGGGCGGCTGTTTGGACCTGCCCCGGTTGCTCTGCGGCTCCGAGGGCACGCTGGCGCTGATCAGCGAGGCGACGCTCCGCATCGAGCCGTTGCCCCGGTATCGAGGCGTGGCCCTGCTGCTGTTCGACAGCGTCGACAAGGCGGCCCGCGCCGTGCAGGAAATCCTCCCGCAGCGTCCGGCGGCGTGCGACCTGATGGACCGACGCCACCTGAGCTTGGCGCGGGAGACCGAGGTCCGGTTCGACCTGCTCATCCCCAGGCGAACCGAGGCGGTCCTGCTGGTCGAGCAGGAAGGGGACGATTGGAACGACGCGCGGACCCGGCTCGAGCGGCTCGTCGACCGGCTCCGCAACGGGCGCCGCCTGGCATTCGACGCGCGAGTGGCGTTCGACCCCGACGACTTCGACCTCTACTGGCGGCTGGCCACGAAGATTCAGCCGGCGCTGTTTCAGGTGCGAGGGCCTGCCCGGCCGGTGCCGGTGGTGGAAGACATCGCCGTCCCGCCGGAGATCCTGCCGGAGTTTCTGGTGCGCGTGCAAAACGTGCTGAAGCGGCGGCAGGTGACCGCCTCGATCTTCAGCCACGCGGCCCAAGGGCAACTGCACGTCCAGCCGTTCCTCGACGTGTTCGACACCTCCGACATCGACCGGATGCGAGGACTGGCCGAGGACCTGTATGAGGAAGTGTTCGAGGCGGGGGGCACGATCAGCGGCGAGCACGGCGTGGGCCTCGCCCGGACCGCCTTCCTCCAGCGGCAGGTGGGCCCGATGTACGACGTGTTCCGCGAGGTGAAGGCGATCTTCGATCCGGGGAACCTGTTGAACCCGGGCAAGATCGTCGGCGATGACCCCGACCTGCTGACGCGGCACCTGCGCCGGCCGCTCGAGCCGGCCCTGCCGGCCCTGCCGGCCCCCACGGCGGCGGCCGACGCCGAGGCGCCGCCGATGCGCGACCTGGTGGAACTGCAGCTCGACTGGCACCCCTCGGAAGTGGCCGTTCCGGCGAGCGACTGCAACCGCTGCGGCACGTGCCGCACGCAGTCGCCCGACGCGCGGATGTGCCCCCTGTTCCGCATCGCCCCCTCGGAAGAGGCGTCGCCGCGGGCGAAAGCGAACCTGATTTGCGGTCTGCTCAGCGGGCAACTGGAATTGACCACGCTGACCAGCGACCGGTTCAAGCAGGTGGCCGACCTGTGCTACTACTGCCATATGTGCCGCCTGGAGTGCCCGGCGCACGTCGATATTCCGCGGCTGGTCCGGGAGAGCAAAGGGGCGTACGTGGCGGCGAACGGCCTGTCGATGTCCGACTGGATCATGACCCGCCTCGACACCCTCGACGCGCTGGCCGGCCTGGTGAGCCCCGCGGCCAACTGGGCGCTTTCGAATCGGCTGATGCGTTGGATCGGCGAGAAGACGCTCGGCATCGCGCAGGGGCGGAAGCTGCCGCGGGTCACCTCGCGGCCGTACCTGCGGCGGGCCGCCCGGCGACGGCTGACGCGCCCCTCGCGCCGCGCGGAAAGCAAGGTGGCCTATTTCGTCGATCTGTACGCGAACCACCACGACCCCCAGTTGGCCGAAGCCCTGGTGGCCATTCTGGAACACAACGGCGTTTCGGTTTACGTGCCGCCGGGGCAGCGGCAGGCGGGCATGCCGGCCATCGCGTGCGGGGCGCTCGACCGGGCGCGCCGGCTGGCGCAGCGGAACGTGATCATCTTCGCCGAGGCCGTCCGGCAGGGCTACCACGTGGTGGCGACCGAGCCCGCCGCGGCCCTGTGCCTCGCGCGCGAGTACCCGCAGTTGCTCGACGACGAAGACGCCCGCCTCGTGGCCGCCCACAGCAGCGAGGCGTGCACCTTCCTCTGGCGCATGCACCGCGAAGCCCGGCTGCGGCTCGACTTCAAACCCGTCCACGCCACGCTCGGCTACCATACCCCCTGCCACCTGGCGGCCCTGCAGGTGGGCACCCCGGGCGAGAACCTGCTGCGGCTGATTCCCGGGCTGCGGGTGCATCACATCGAGGAAGGCTGTTCCGGCATGGCCGGCACGTTCGGCTTGCAGCACCGGAACTACCGCACGAGTTTGCGGGCGGGTTGGCGCCTGATTTCCCGGCTGCGCGATCCGGTGCTCCAGGCCGGCACGACCGAGTGCAGCACGTGCAAAGTGCAAATGGAGCAGGGCACCACCAAACCCACCATCCACCCGATCAAGGTGCTCGCCCTGGCCTACGGCCTGATGCCGGGGGTCGAGAAACTGCTGAAATCGCCATGCAAGGAGTTGATCGTCACGTGAACGTCCGTGTGTTGTTGTTCGCCGGGGCCCGCGAACTGGCCGGTTCCGGCGCCGTCGAGTTGAACCTGCCGGAGCCGGCGACGGTTGCCGAGCTGCGGTCGGCCCTGGCCGTCCAGTGCCCCGCCCTGGGGGCGATTCTCGACCGGTCGGCCGTGGCCGTCGGCGGCCGGTACGCCGGCCCTTCCGACGCCGTCGGCCCCGGAGCGGAAGTGGCCCTTATCCCGCCGGTCAGCGGAGGATAGAATACACTGGGGCCACGGCGGACGTAGGATGGACATTCCTGTCCGTCTTCGAAGCGACACGGTCCACTTTGCCGCGACGGACAGGAATGTCCATCCTACCGGGGGGTTGCTTCCCCCGGCTCGCCTTGCAGCATGATTCACCTGACTCGTACACCGATCGATCCGCACCGCGTGCTGGCGGCCGTTCAGTCGCCGGCGGCCGGCGCCGTGGTCCTGTTCCTGGGCACCGTGCGCGAGTGGACCGGCCAAAAACGCACCGTGTCGCTCACCTACGAGGCCTACGCCGACATGGCCCGCGACCAACTCGCCCAACTCGCCTCCGAAGCCCGCACACGGTGGCCGCTGACCGGTTGTGCCGTGGAACACCGGCTGGGGCGGGTGGAACGGGGCGAGGCGAGCGTGGCCATCGCCGTCAGCGCGCCGCACCGGCGGGCGGCCTTCGAGGCCGGCCAGTGGCTGATCGACCGCGTCAAGGAGGTCGTGCCCATCTGGAAACAGGAGCAATACACCGACGGGGCGACCGAATGGGTTCACCGCGAGGCCGCTTCCGACGACTGAACCATGACCACGCAACCCGTATCCCTTGCTGACGCTGCGTTGCCGGGCGTCCTGGTCGATCGGCTTGGCCGGCGGCACACCGACCTGCGCGTGTCGGTGACCGACCGCTGCAACCTCCGGTGCACCTATTGCATGCCGCCGGCCGGCGTGGCGTTCCGCCCCCACGGCGAAATGCTCACCTACGAGGAAATCGCCCGGTTCGTACTCGCCGCCGCGGAGCTGGGCGTGCGGCGCGTGCGCCTGACCGGCGGCGAGCCGCTGGTGCGCCGCGGCGTGGTCGACCTGGTCGGCATGATCGCCGGCATCGCCGGCATCGACGAAGTGGCCATGACCACCAACGCCGTGCTGCTGCCGCCCCTGGCCGAACCGCTGTACGAGGCGGGACTGCGTCGCCTCAACGTGAGCCTCGACACGGTCGATCGGCAACAGTACCGCGACCTGACGCGCCGCGACGAACTGCCCCGCGCCCTGGCCGGCATCGACGCGGCCCGGCGTGCCGGGTTCCGCCGCATCAAACTCAATGCCCTGGCAATCCGCGGGTTCAGCGAGTCGCAGGTGGCCCCGCTCGCCCGGTTCGCTCGCCGCGAGGGGCTGGAACTGCGCTTCATTGAATACATGCCCACCGCCGCGAACTGCGCGGAATCAAGCCCGGCGGAACCGGCGGCCGGCTCCATCGCGTGCCACGTGGCCGACGGACCGCCCCCCGGCACGCCCCCGGCTGCGCCGGCGGACGGCGGCGGGCACTGGTCCTCCGCGCAGGTGCTCACCGGCGACGAGGTGCTGCGCATCCTCGCCGCCGAATTCGGCCCGCTGGAGCCGATCGGCGCCGACCGCCCGGGCGCGCCGGCCGCGGCGTACCGCTACGGCGACGGCGGCGTGGTGGGCATCATCCGGTCGGTTACGGCGCCGTTCTGCGGCGCATGCACCCGGCTCCGCCTGACCGCCGACGGCAAGCTGCGCAACTGCCTGTTCGACCAGGCCGCCTGGGACGTGCGCAGCGCCCTGCGATCAGGCGAGGGACCCGCGCGGCTTCAAGAGATTTTGCGCCGGTCGGTCGATCGCAAACATCCCTTGCGCGGCTCCAGCCACGGCAACCTGATCGCCACCGACCGGCCGATGCACCAGATTGGAGGCTGAACCGCATGGGCGACGCGCCTTGGTATCGCGACGGCCTCCGCTTCCGGTGCACCGGGTGCGGAAACTGCTGCACGGGGGCGCCGGGCTACGTTTGGGTCACCCCCGCCGAAATCGCCGCCATGGCCGCCGCGCTCGACATGGACGAGCCGCAATTCGGAAAGCGATACGTGCGCCGGGTGGGTAATCGATACAGCCTGGTCGAGTTGCCCGGCGGCGATTGTATCTTCTTCGACCCCGGTGGGCGCACCTGCCGGCTCTACCGGCACCGCCCGCGCCAGTGCCGAACGTGGCCGTTCTGGCCGTCGAACCTGCGTTCGGCCGAAACCTTCAACGAGGTGGCGCGGTCCTGCCCCGGCGCCGGCCGGGGGCGGCTCTATTCACGACACGAGATCGAGCGGCAGCGCAACGCTGTGCGCGTGTAGCGCCGTGCCGGCGTACTTTGCCTGGCTTTGGCCCCGCGGGGAAGTCGTAGGGCGGGTAGCGGCAGGATGGGACGCGCAGTAGGGTGGGACGAGCGGTAGGGTGGGACGAGTTGTGCGAGTCCCACCATCACCGGACACGACACCTTGCCTCCACATTCCCTGCACCGCTCACACCCTACATTGCCAGCACATTCGCTCACGCAATACATTACGTCCACAATTCCCGGTGGGACTCGTACCACTCGTCCCACCCTACTCCTGCATCGCTCTCCATTGAAGCCGCACGGCGATTTCGTTGTCGGTTTCCTGCCGCGAAACGACTACGTACGCGTCGCCGGCCGCGGGCGTGTCTTGCATGCCTTCGGCCCCCTGGGGAAGCCAGTGGGTGCCGCATACCAACGCGGCGCCCGTCGTCCCCTGTTCCGTTAGACAATAGTAAGACGTCGCCAGCAGCGCCTCCTTCAGCTCTTCCGAGGCACTGTCGAGCCGCAGGCCGTGCAGGACGCCGCCCTCGAAGTCGAGCAGCACCTGCTTGTCATGGCACGGATCTTCGGCCACCCGACCGCCGGAACACACGTTCAGCCGCACCAGCACCTCGCCGCCGGTTTCCATGCGGTGGACCACCACGTAGCGGTTGCCCCGGCTGCTGCCGCGCCGGGTGCCGTACTCGGCGGGCACCAGCGTGGTCTTTCCCACGGCGCCGGCCCCCGTTTCGGCATAGCAGGTCTTGGCAAGCTTCAGCTCGACCGGGTCGGGAGAATGGCTGCACAGGTTCATGCCGTCCCAGCAGCCGCCAATGAACTCGAGGATGAAAGGCTTCATGTCGGTAGTCGAAGATCGGAGGCGCCGGGATGGTCCAGCGGGTTATCGGGACGTGCTGCAGGGCTTGCGCCTGATCGATTGCGAGATTTTGCGGGCGGCACCGGCCCTGGGAACCGGCCGCTGCAGGCTCGCCCTCAGCCTTCCACTTTTTCCCCCTGCATGTTTTTGCCGCGGCGCCGTTACGCACGCGCGCCCTCAATACCATAAGCAGGAATTGAGCCCGAAATGGCTCATGAAACCCCAAATTATTAATTTTTTGGGGTGCACGATGTATTGTGGACTGTGCATTGCCAGCGTCCGGTTCCGTAACGCCCGATTCGACCGGACGATTGACGCAATCAGCCGCAACGCGCTAGCATCCGGTTCCGTAACGCCCGATTCGACCGGGCGATTGACGCCATCAGCCGCAACGCGCTAGCGTCCGGTTCCGTAACGCCGGATTCGACCGGACGATTGACGCCAACCTGATTTCGTCGGACTTCGGGCGCCGGGCGGGGGACTTTCTCGCGGCGGGAGCAACCATTCAGGTGTCAGGCCACCTCCGAATGGACATCTTCCACCCGCACGGGTTGCTTTTCCGCCACAAGTGGTGACGATTTTGCCGAAATTGGTGATAGACAACGCCGCGGCCCCTGATTATCATGGCCCATAGTGGCGGAATACTCGGGACCGATGCTCTAGGAAGTTCGCCCGCCCTTTCGCGCGGGTCTTGATTTCGCCGGGCGAGCACAGCGAACCGGTACCGGCATTGTGTCGGAGTGGTCGAACCGAGCCCCTTCAGGGCAGGCACGCGTTGCGCTAACATATGGAGGAGGACGCATGAATTCCGGCAATCCAAAATCCAAAATCCAAGATCCAAGATGGACGAAGGGTTTCACCCTCGTCGAACTGCTGGTGGTCATCACGATCATCGGCATCCTCATCGGGCTGCTGCTGCCGGCGGTGCAAGCGGCGCGCGAGGCGGCGCGGCAGACGCAATGCCGGAACAACCTGCGGCAGATCGGCATCGCCGCCGAGTCGCACGTGTCGGCGCACGGGCATTACCCGACCGGCGGCTGGGGCTGGCGCTGGGTGGGCGACGCCGACCGCGGCTTCGGCGCCGACCAGCCGGGCGGCTGGGTGTACAACCTCCTGCCGTACCTCGAGCAGGAGGCCCTGCACGCCCTGCCGGGCGACGGGCAGCCCGACGCCCACACCAGCCAGCAGATGGAAGGCGCGGTGCGATTGGTCAATACGCCGCTGGCGGTGATGAGCTGCCCCACGCGGCGCCGGCCCATCCTCCATCGGGCGCCGCGCGGCACCTTCATCGCCTATAACGCCGGAACGAACACCTCGCAGGTGGTCGCCCGGGGCGATTACGCGATCAACGCCGGCACGTGGCGGACCGAGATTTCCAGCGGGCCGGGCGACCTGGAAACGGCGCTGGCGTGGTCGGCCGGCCAGCAGATGGCGGCGAAGGGTAACCCCACGCCATCGTCGTATTCGCGGTGGCCGGACGTCAGCCGGGCCGACGGCTTGAGCTTCCAGCGGAGCCAGATCATGCCCGCCCACGTACGCGACGGCCTTTCCAACACCATCCTCGTGGGGGAGAAGTACCTCGACCCGTTGCGGTACTTCGACGGTTCCTGCCCGGCCGACAACGAGTGCGTGTACAGCGGCTGGAACAACGACAATTTCCGGATTACCCGGGAGCCGCCGTTCCAGGACACGGCCGGCGCGTGCCTGCGCGATTTCTTCGGCAGCGCGCACGCGGGCATGTGCCACTTGTTATTCGCCGACGGCTCGGTGCGCCGCATGAGCTACTCGGTCGACCGCGCGGTGTTTCGGCGGCTCGGCACCCGCGCCGGAGGGGAAGTCATTGAATCGAGCGGGTTTTGACCGCCCGCCTGGACCGATACCTTTTTTCCTTCCAGCATAAACAAGAAAAACGTGAGGAGTTTGTCATGCGTCGGTGCAAGGTTTCCGGGTTTACCCTGGTGGAGTTGCTGGTGGTCATCACGATCATCGGCATCTTGATCGGGCTGCTGCTGCCGGCCGTGCAGGCGGCCCGCGAGGCGGCCCGAAGGCTGCAATGCCGGAACAACCTCAAACAACTCAGCCTGGCCATGAGCAGCCACGAGCAAGCGCACGGCCATTTCCCCACCGGCGGCTGGGGATATCATTGGGTAGGCCTTCCCGACCGTGGATTCACCAATCGGCAGCCGGGCGGCTGGGGCTTCAACATCCTGCCGTATCTCGAACAGGAACCGCTCTGGGCTCTGGGGGAGGGCCTCTCGGGCAGCGACCGGCGAACGGCACTCGAACAGCGCCTGTCCACACCGCTGGCCCTGTTCAACTGCCCGAGCCGCCGCCGCGCTATCCTGTATCCGAATCATAAGGGCTACGGCTACCGGCCCACCGGCACGCCCACGGGCGTCGCCCGCGGCGACTACGCCGCCAACCTCGGCAGTGCCGGCTACTGGGGCGGAAGCAGCCCGAGTTCCCTCTCGGCCGGCGACGGGCTGAGTGAGCAGCAATGGCTCAACTATTCGAACGGCAACGAGCACGACGGCATCATCTACCGCCGTAGCGAACTTCCCGCCGCGCTGATCCGCGACGGCCTGAGCAATACGTACCTGGTGGGCGAGCGGTATCTCAACCCCGACCACTATCACACCGGGCGCCCCGCCGACGACGACCAGAACCTGTACATCGGCCACGACCGCGACGTGCTGCGCGGCACGTGGACCCGGCCTTTGCAGGACCGCCCCGGCGTCAGCCGGCAGTTGAGCTTCGGCAGCGTCCACGCCGGTTCGCTGAACATGGCCATGTGCGACGGCTCGGTCCGAACGATCAGCTACAGCATCGATCCGGACGTGCACCGGGTGCTCGGCGCCCGCGACTCCGGCGAGGTGCTCGACACCGGCGCCTTCTGACGCTGCCGAGGCTCGTAGCTCGCCAAAAGCGGGCGAAAATCGGCTGTACGGAAAGATGGTTTCGCGGCGCAACTCCTTGCCGCAAAAGACGTTACAACCCAAAAAGTTTGCCGAACCGAAAATTCCGGCGCCGGCCATTTGACAAGACGGATGTTGGCATGGTAGAATCGGCGTTATCATCCGTCGTCGGCTTGCCGGCATTTACCGCTGGTGGGGTCTTCCGGACCTTGCCGTCCACAATGAACAAGGGCCAATGTCGTTTCGCCGCGGCATGTCCAACAACGGCGATTAGCGGAGGTAACGGTGAGTCTGCATCGGGTGCCTGGAAACGGCAGCTCCCCCCCCCC
>SKJM01000048.1 GCA_007122045.1 Planctomycetales bacterium
AGGAACGCGGCCTCGCTCCACCGGTGGAAGACATGGCAACTCGGGCGGGGCTATCCGTGGAGGAGGCCACGTGCGTACTGCGGATGACCAAGCATCCCCTTTCGCTCGACCAGCCGGTGGGCGACCACGAAGACACGTATTTCGGCGACTTCCTCGAAGACTACCGCGAAGACGATCCCCTGCTCGAAATCAACCAGGATTCGCTCAGGCAGCGCATTGCCGACGTGCTCGGGGAACTCGACTACCGCGAGCGCGAGATCATCCGGCTCCGCTACGGCCTGGCCGACGGCTACTCCTACACGCTCGAGGAGGTGGGGAAGATCTTCTCCGTCACCCGGGAGCGCGTCCGGCAGATCGAGACCAAGGCGGTCCAGGCGTTACAGCATCCGGTGCGCGCCCGGCAACTCTCGTGTTTCGTCGACGCCCGGCTGGTGGCGCAGTTCGAAATACATTCCGCGGGCGGCCGTATGGCGGCGGCCGACGACGCGTGAGGGTGCCGCTGCCGGGCGAATCGGGTTTGGCAACTACGCCCACCCAAGCGGCCCCGCGCCCGCGTTTCCCCCTCTGGCCTTATGCCGCAAGGCCGGAGGGGAAGCGTGGGGCTCTGGAGCGAGCAGTCCCAGGGTTCCACCGCAGGGGCGAGCCGGGGACCGGTACTGCAAAGGGGCTTTACGTTCAAGCCGTCTTCGTCTCTAATGATGGAGAAGGTCGCCGGGACCCGGCGGCCGCTTGACTAGCGTTAATTTACCCCCCTCCATGGTAGAGCAAGGGGCTTATGGCAATAGAAAACGGATCGGACCGGCTCTACTTGGGCATTGACGTCGGTGGCACGAAGGTCCAGGCGTCGATGGTCCGCGAGTCGGGTGAAATCCTCACGCGACAAAGGCGAAAGACCCCTCGCAACGAGGAGCCCGAGCGCGAGTTGCAAGCCATCGAAGCGGCCATCGACGACGCCATCGCCGCCGCCAACAAGAAGCTCAAGGACGTTCATGCCATCGGCATCGCCATTCCCGGCGTCGTGGACCCCCGAAAGGGGCATGTGGTCGTGACCCCAAACATGAACTTGGGAGGAATTCCCATCGGCAACCACCTCCGCCAGCGGTTCGAGGTGCCTGTGGCGGTGGGGAACGACTGCAACCTTGGCGCCCTGGGCGAAAGCTGGCTGGGCGCGGGGCGCAATGCCAAGAGCATGTTCGCCATTCTGGTGGGAACGGGCATTGGCGGGGGCTTCGTGCGCAAGGGAAAGCTTTGGCGCGGGGCCCGGGACGCGGCCTCGGAGATCGGGCACACGGTCATCCAGATCGGCGGTCCCCTGTGCGGCTGCGGCAACCGCGGCTGCCTGGAGGCCCTGGCCAGCCGCACCGCCATCGAACGCGACATCCGGCAGGCCATTGACGACGGCCGGCCCAGCGTCGTGAGCGAACTGACCAAGGGCGACTTGACCGTCATTCGCAGCCGCGTGCTCCGCAAGTCGCTCAAGGCGGGCGACGCCGTGGTGACGGAAGTGATGCGCCGCGCCGCCGAGGTGCTCGGGTACGCCTGCCTCACCGTCCGGCACCTGATCGATCCGGAAGTGATCGTTCTCGGCGGGGGGGTCATCGAGGCCTGCGGCGATTTCGTCTTGCCCGTCGTGCGGCAAATTGTCGATGCCGACCGGCTGCCGGGCGCCCGGGAAGGGGGCGGCGTGGTCGTTTCCGCCCTCGGCGACGACGCCGTGGTCCTCGGAGCCGTGGCGCTGGCGCGGGCCGCCGCGCAGGGCAACCGCGCCGGTTTCCTTGCCGGCCAAGGCCGGCAGTGACGCAAGAGAACATCGTGAATAAGGAAATTCCATCATGAACGTGTTGGTGGTCGGCAATGGCGGACGAGAACACGCCTTGGCGTGGAAGCTGGCGCAAAGCCCCCGCACCGACCGGGTGTTCGTGGCGCCGGGCAACGCCGGGACCGCGGCCGAGGTGGAAAATGTGCCGCTCGACGCCGACGAGCCCGACAAACTCGTCCGATTCGCCCGCGAGAACCGCGTCCAACTCACCGTCATCGGCCCCGAGGCGCCGCTTGCCGCGGGCGTGGTCGACCGTTTCGTCGAAGCGGGCCTTCGGGTGTTCGGGCCTTCGAAGGCCGCCGCCGAGCTGGAGGGCAGCAAGGTCTTCTGCAAGAAGACGCTCCGCCAGGCCGACGTGCCCACCGCCGACTACCGCACCTTCGACAACGCCCGCGACGCGCTGGCCTATCTGAACGACCGCGAAGACGTGCCCGTGGTGGTCAAGGCCGACGGGCTGGCCGCCGGCAAGGGCGTCATGGTGTGCGCCAATCGGGCCGAGGCCGTCGCCGCCGTGGAGAAGGTTGCCCTGGAGCGGGCGTTCGGCGCGGCGGGCGACCGGCTGATCATCGAGGAACGGCTCGACGGCCAGGAGGCCAGCGTGCTGGCCCTGACCGACGGGCAGACGATCGTCACGATGCAGCCGGCCCAGGACCACAAGCCGGCCTACGACGGCGACACCGGGCCGAACACCGGCGGCATGGGCGCCTACTGCCCCGCCCCGCTCGTCGACGAAGCCATGCTGCACTGGATCGAAGAGCACGTGCTCGTACCCACCGTCCACGCAATGAAGCGGGCGCGCCGGCCCTTCCGCGGCGTCCTCTACGCCGGGCTGATGATGACCCACCAAGGCCCCAAGGTGCTCGAATACAACGTCCGCTTCGGCGACCCCGAGTGCCAGCCGCTGCTGATGCGGCTGAAGACCGACCTGGTCGGCCTGTTGGAGGCCGTCGCCGCCGGCAGGCTGCACGAGGTCGGGCCGCTCGAGTGGGACCCGAGGCCCGCCGTGTGCGTTGTCATGGCGTCGGAGGGTTACCCGGGCAGTTACACCAAGGGCCACCCGATCCGCGGCCTCGAGGAAGCCGCTCGCTTGCCCGACGTGAAGGTTTTTCACGCCGGCACGGCGCTCGACGCGCAGGGTCGCGTCGTCACGGCCGGTGGACGCGTACTGGGCGTGACCGCACTGGGCGACAGCATCGCGCTGGCCAAACGCAACGCCTACGAAGGCGTCAAGTGCATCCGGTGGGACGGCGCTTGGTGCCGCAAGGATATTGCCGACAAGGCGCTGGGGTGAAACACCGGCTGCGCGCTACGCCGACCGAGCGGGGCGCAATGAGCCCGGTCGGCACAGCCGCTCTAATCCCGTCACGATCCTCAGCGAATCAATCGAATGCACAACGGGTATCGGTACGCGATGCCCTGATTCGCCTTCAGGCCCCCGATGATTGTGAAGACCAACTGAAAGATCACCACGGCCGCAACCAAGAGCACCCCAATGACCACCAGAACCAGCAACCCGGCAACGATGGCGTAAATCGTTACGCTGATCTGGAAGTTCAGCGCCTCTTTTCCCTGGTCGTCCACGAAGGGCATCTGGTCCTTCTTGACGAGCCAGAAGACGAGCGGACCTACGATGTTGCCGAGCGGGATGAGGTAGCCGATCAACGCGCTCAAATGGCACAGCATGGCCCAGGTGTTTTCATCGGGGGCCGCCGGGGGGGGCTGGCCCGGCGCTTCCGGCGAAGTCGGAGGAATGGTACTCATGTCAGGTCTCCATAAACAGGGTTTCCAGGAACGGGGGGAACAAGTGGCCGCACCAATTGTCGGGCACGGGTTCGGCTTGTCGTTTACGCTTCACGGCGCCATGAACGCCGGTGTGAGCGTTGCCGATGATGGATACAAGATACGCAATCTCAAGGTGGAGGTCGATAGGGGGTGCGATCTTGGTGCCGATCGGGCGGGGCGATGCCTCCGAGTGGATATTCCGCCTTGCGGAGGGGTCGTCCGTGCTGATTGCGAACTTGTTACCCCGCGCCGCG
>SKJM01000817.1 GCA_007122045.1 Planctomycetales bacterium
GCCGGCGCGGCCCGCCGCGACGACGTCCTCGGGGCCGGCAACACCGCTCTCCGCCACCGTCAGCGCGCCGCCGGGCAGTGCGTCGGCGCAGGCGGCGAACCGGCCGCGGTCGACCTGTTGACGCACCATCACTGGCCGGGAAACGTGCGCGAATTGGAGAACATCGCCACCCGGGCAAGCGTGCTCAACCAGGGCGGGCCGGTCACGGCCGATGAGCTGCGACGGTGGCTGATGGCCGACGCGGCGGGGGCGCCGAACCAAGACGGAAGCGACGTGCCGGTGGGCCTGAGCTTGCAGGAGATGGAACAGAAGCTGATCGAGGCCACGTTGCAGCACTTCGACGGCCACCGGCAGCGGACGGCCCGGGCGCTGGGTATCGGCGTGAGGACCCTTTCCGGCAAGCTCCGCCAATACGGCTACGCTCCCCGTGAGAAAGAAAAGGTGAGAGCGTGAAGCATCGAGGCGGCACTCGGCAGATTCTGCCGGAGGGAAACAGGCATTTTGTGCCGTTCGCAGCACCGGACCCCGGCTCTTCCCCGCCGCGCACCCGGCGTGCCGCAACGGCACGCGGGTTGCACGTGCGCCCCTCGGCCCGCAGAGGGCTGCCACCGCAGGGACCGCCATGCTGAGTAACCTGTTTAGCGCGACTACGATCCCGGTCCTCGAGGAAGTTGCCAAGTTTTCCCAACTTCGGCACACGACCCTGGCGGGCAACATCGCCAACCTGGATACGCCGGGCTACCAGTTCCGCGACCTGTCGGTCGACGATTTCCAGTCGCGGCTGCAGGAAGCCGTCGAGTTGCGCCGGCAGCCGGCGGACCCCTATCGGTCCGGCCGATATGCGACGCAACGAGAGCCCTTTCAGGCCGCGCCGGCCGACGAGCCCCACACGATCCTGTATCACGACAAGAGCAACGTGGAACTGGAACAGCAGGTGGCCGAGATGGTGAAGAACCACATGCAACACAACCTCGCCTTGACGGTAATGAACCAGCAGTTCCGATTGCTGACCACGGCTATTTCCGGGCGCCTGTAGCAACCCCAAGGCAGGCCGTGACCGGTAAGCCGTAACACGAGCGAGAATGGAGAGGAGCCGATCCATGTTTTCCGCATTCGACATCAGCGCAAGCGGCCTGGCGGCGCAGCGGATTCGCATGAACGCGCAATCGAGCAATATCGCCAACATATCGACCACGCACAACGAGCGCGGCGAACCGGAGCCGTACCGCCCGCGGTTCGTCGTGTTCCAGACCGATGAGGGCGTGGGGTCGCACGGGGCGTCGGGCGTTCGCGTCGCCTCGGTCGAGGTGGCCGACGTGGAACCGATCTGGCGGTACGATCCGCACCATCCCGACGCGGTGCAGGAAGGACCCCGCGCCGGCTACGTCGCCTATCCGAACGTCAACATGATGACCGAGTTCACCGACGCCCTGGAAGCCGCCCGCGCGTATGAGGCCAACCTGGGGGTGATCGACATTACCAAGGACATGCAGAACCAGACGCTGCGAATCCTGGCTTAACCCTTTGCCAAGAGGCTGCCATGAACCCCATTGGAGGCGTCCCATCGCTCCCGCCATCGCTCGCCGCGCCGCCGGGCGGTCCGGGCGCCGTTGCCGGCGGCGGAAAGCCGTTCGAGCAGTTCCTGCTCGACTCCATCCACCAGGTCAACGCCATGCAGCAGGACGCCGACCAGGCCGTCGAAAGCCTGTTCACCGGCGGCGACGCCAACCCGGCCGAAGTGCTCACCGCCGTGCAGAAGGCCGACGTGGCCTTCCGCATGATGCTCCAGGTGCGCAACAAGATGGTGCAGGCGTTCGAAGAGATACAGAACCTCCGGATTTGACGACTAGGGCCGTGCCATGGATTTCCTGAACCGAGCCTTCGCCCAGGTTTCCGACCTGTTCCGGTCGATGACGCCCGGCGCGCGGATCACGGCGGGGTTGCTGCTGGCGGTATTGGCGGTGAGCCTGGGCTTCTTGTTCACCTATCCGGCGTCCGGCCCGGACGTCGACCTGTTCAGCGGGGCGTCCGTGTCGCCCTCCCAGATCACGCAAATTGAGGCGGCGTTTGCCCAACGTGGACTGAACACCTATGACATCGAGCGTAACCGGATTCGGGTTCCCCGCGCCCAGCGCGACGTGTACCTGGCCGCCGTGGCCGAGGCGCGGGCCCTGCCCCCGGATTTCGAGTCGGCCTTCGACGCCGCGCTGGACAACAGAAGCCCGTTCACGTCGCGCGAAGAACGCCAGATGCGGCTGAAGCTGGCCAAGCAGAAGACGCTCGGCCTGATCATCAGCCAGATGACCGGCATCGAAAGCGCCTCGGTCATTTACGACGTCGAGGAGAATCGGCACGCCCTGAACCGCCAGCGCACCACCACGGCCACGGCGGCCGTGCGACCCATTGGCAATGAGCAACTCACCGAATCGCAGGTGACGTCGATCCGCTCGCTGGTGGCCGGGGCCATTGCCGGCCTGCGGCCGAACCAGGTGACCGTCGCCGACCTGAACGGCCCCACCTGGCACGCCAACCCGGAAGGAGGCGGAACCGCCATCGAGGATCCCTACATCGCGCGCAAGCGAATGTACGAACAGGAGTGGGAGGCGAAAATACTCAATGCCCTGGCGTACGTGCCGGGCATTCGGGTGACGCCCAACGTCGAACTGGACCGGGATCGCCAGCGGACCCAGCGCCGCGTGCAGCACGAGCCCCGGCCGGTCCCGATCCGAGAGGACGAACAGACCACCATGCGCCTTCACGAAGGCGCCGGCCCCGGCGGCCGCCCGGGCTACGCCGCGCAGCAAGCCAATACGCCGGCCCAACTTGCCACCGGCCGGCAGGGCGGGTCCCGGGAAGAGCACGAGGATACGAGGCGGCAGACCCTTTCGGTGACCTCCGGAACCGAGGAGGAGAAGGTAAGCGTGGGCCTTACGCCGCAGCGCGTGAGCGTGTCGGTGGCCATTCCCAGCGGTTACTTCGACAAGATTTGGCGCGAGCGGAACCAAGGCGCCGGCGCCGCGGAAGGGCCCGAGGCGGCGCAGCTCGAGCAGATTCGCACGGAGGAGACCAGCCAGATCCGGCGTCTGGTGGCCAACTTGCTGCCGCCGGCCGAAGGCGTGGAAGATCGAACCGAACTGGTCGAGATCATGACGTTCCAGGGATTCACGCCCGAGGAACTGCACGGCCCCACGTACAGCGAACAAGCACTCACCTGGCTCGCCCGGCACTGGAGCACGCTGGGCATGCTCCTAGTGGCGGCGTTCAGCCTGGTGATCCTGCGTTCCATGGTCCTGGCGGGGCCGGTGGAAAAGCGGTCGCCGGAACTGTTCCGGCCGGACGCCGGCGGTCCCGACGAATCGGGGCGGGAAGCGGCGGCGTCGGCCGTCAGGCGGCTCGCGCGTTTCAACAAGACGGGCCGCTCGCTCCGCGATGAGCTTTCCGAACTGGTTCAAGAAGACCCCGACGCCGCGGCGAACATCCTGAAATCGTGGATCGGCCAGTCGGGCTAGACCCGGCGGGCGGCCCGCCGGCAGCCCTTACTACAACAGCGCACGGTATCGGCGCGAACCTGAGACAGCGTGACAAAATAAATTGTAGGATGGACATTCTTGTCCGTCGCAGTCTTGACGGACTGGAAAGCCCATCCTACTCGCAGAATCGCACAAGTTGTTTTGGCACAGAACCTGAGACCCCCCATGAACGCAACCGACCCGGGAATTCGAAAAGCGGCAGTGTTTATCGCGGCGCTGGATTGCCCGGCAGCCGACGCGCTGCTCGAGCGTCTGCCGGACGCGCAGGCGCGGTGCGTGCGCGACGCCGTGGTTGCGCTGCACGAGGTGGAC
>SKJM01000825.1 GCA_007122045.1 Planctomycetales bacterium
CCGCCGCACCGGCGGCCGACACCTGGGAGGTGAAACACTCGGTACTTCGGGACCATGGCGTGCGTGCAACGCTGACGGCCGGCGGAACGGCCGACGGCGTGCAGTGGGCGGTCCAAATGAACGAGGCATCGCAGTTGATCGATGCCCTCTGCCGCACGTGGCCGGTGGGCGATGTCCCACGCGACTCGGCGGAAGCCGGCCTCCACGTGATTCCCTTCGACGATTCCGTCGCGGGAGAACCCTCGGCGGGCGTGCCGCCCAGCGAGGAAGTGGGGCGAGTCGAGGTGCGCGAACCTCGCGCCGCCTGACGCGGCCGCACTCACCCAATCACCCCCGTCCGCCTCAGGTAGGCGATCACCTCGTCGGCCAGTTGTTCGGCCGTTTGGGTGGCGGCGTCGAGGCGGAGTTCGGGCTTTTCGGGGGCCTCGTAAGGATCGTCGATGCCGGTAAACCCCTTCAGTTCGCCCGCCCGGGCCTTCTGGTATAGCCCTTTTGGGTCTCGGGCTTCGCACACTTCCAGGGGGGCGTCGACGAACGCCTCGATGAAATCGCCGGGCGGGAGCATGGCGCGTACTTCGTCGCGGTCGCGGCGGTAGGGGCTGATGAAGGCCGTAATGGCCACCACGCCGGCGTCGCGGAACAGCTTGGCCACGGCGCCGATCCGGCGGATGTTCTCCTCGCGGTCCTGGGCCGAGAAACCCAGCCCGAACCGTTGGGCGAACGCCTCGTCGTGCCGCTGCCGCAGCAGGGCGGGGCCGGCGTTCAGCCCGTGGCGGATGTTGTCGCCGTCGAGCACGAAGCTGTGGCCCCCCATGGCGTGCAATTTATGGTCCACCAGGTTGGCTACCGTGCTCTTTCCGCAGGCGCTCAGGCCGGTAAACCAAAGGACACAACCTCGATGTCCATTGAGCGCTTCGCGCTCTTCCGGGGTAACGGCATGCTCGTGCCAGTGGACTTCAACGTGCGGTTCACTACTCATTGGGGGGGTGCCTTTGTAGGAACGGGGCCTGCCGCGGGGGTCGTACCCCGGCTATGGGACCGGATAAACCGGATAAACGTCCTATAATAATGCGCCGGCCGCACCTTTTCAACGGCAACCCATACTGGGGTCGCATGAATCGGGCAAGGCGGTATAATTTTTGGCTCCACGCCATACCTCCCGAATTGTCATAACTGGAAATCAACCGATGACTCAGACCAAAACCGCGCCGACCAGCGTCCAGCAGCCCCTGGGCGAGTTCGCACTGACGGCGGAAACCCTATACGACAAGTGCGTGGCCCTGGCCCGCAACCTCTGGTGGAGTTGGCACCCGGAGGTCATCAATCTTTTCCGCGACCTGGACCCCATTCGGTGGCGGCAGTTGGACCACAACCCGATCGCCCTGCTGCGCGAGTTCACGCCGGAGCGGTTGGAGATGCGGGCGGCGGAACTGGTGCTGTACAGCCGCATCAACTACGCCTTCCGCCGGTTGAAGGAGTACCTGACGGAGACACCCATCTGGGGGAAGACCCACGCCGGCGTGCTGGGGTCGAAGCCGGTCGCGTACTTTTCGCTGGAGTTCGGGGTGCACGAGTCGTTGCCCATCTACTCCGGCGGCCTGGGCGTGCTGGCCGGCGACCACATCAAGAGCGCCTCGGCGCTGGGCGTGCCGCTGGTGGCGATCGGACTGTTTTACGACCAGGGCTATTTCAAGCAGCACCTCGACGAAAAGGGCTGGCAGCAGGAGGAGTACCTCGACACGAAGGTCGAAAACCTGCCCATGGAGCCCGCCCGGGGCAAGGACGGGAAGCCCATCACCGTGAGCATCGACACCCGCACCGGCAAGCTGCTGGCCAAGGTGTGGCTGATGCGCGTCGGGCGGGTGAACCTGTACCTGCTCGACTGCGACGTGCCGGGCAACAGTCCCGAGGACCGCGAGCTGACCAGCCGCCTGTACGGTGGCGACAACCGCACGCGCATCCGCCAGGAGCTGGTGTGCGGGGTGGGGGGCATGCGGGCGCTGCAGGCCCTGGGCATCATGCCGGGCGTCTATCACCTGAACGAAGGCCACAACGCCTTCGCCACCCTGGAGGCCATTCGCGAGTGCATGGCCGACGACGGCATGTCGTTCGACAATGCGCTGCGCGGGGTGGCCCAACACACCGTCTTCACCACGCACACGCCCGTTCCCGCCGGCCACGACCGCTTCGACGGCGCGCTGATCGAAGAGCACCTCGGGCCGCTGCGCGACGATCTGGGCATCTCGTTCGAGCAGCTCATGGGCCTCGGCCGCGTCGAGCCCCAGAACGAGCACGAAACCTTTTGCATGACCGTGCTCGGGCTGAAGCTCTCGCGCAAGGCCAACGCCGTGAGCAACCTGCACGGGCACGTCACCCGCCGCATGTGGGCCGACCTCTGGCCCTGGCGCGTCGAGGAGGAGGTGCCCATCGGGCATATCACCAACGGCGTCCACCTGCAAAGCTGGCTGTCCTGGCAGATGCAGCAGCTTTACGACCGCAACTTCCCGGTCGGGTGGATGAGCCGCATCGGCGAGCCCGAACCGTGGCAGAACATCCACGACGTCGATCCCGGCGAACTGTGGGAAACGCACTACGCGCTGAAGAACCTGCTGCTGGCGTTCGTGCGGCGGCGGGTCAGCCGGCAGTGCCGCCGGCGGGGCGAGTCGGACGACGTGGTCGAGGCCGGCCGGAACATCCTCGATCCCGACGTGCTCACCCTGGGCTTCGGCCGCCGGTTCGCCACGTACAAGCGGGCGGCCCTGATCCTCTCCGACCTCGACTGGCTGGACAAGGTGGTGAACGATCCGAAACGCCCCGTGCAGATCCTCTTCGCCGGCAAGGCGCACCCGGCCGACGAGCCCGGCAAGCGGATCATCCAGCACATTGCCAACCTGCGGCACGACCCGCGGTTCGCGCACCGCATTGCCTTCATCGAGGATTACGACATCAACGTCTGCCGGCACCTGATCCAGGGCGTCGACGTGTGGCTGAACAACCCGCGGCGGCCACTGGAGGCCTCGGGCACGAGCGGGCAGAAGGCCGTGCTCAACGGCGTGCTGAACCTCTCGGTGCTCGACGGCTGGTGGGCCGAGGCGTACGACGGCGCGAACGGCTTCGCCATCGGCAAGGGCACCCATCATGTCGACAGCGGGGTCACCGACCGCCGCGACGGCGAAGCGCTGAAGCGCGTTCTCACCGACGAGGTGGTGCCGTTGTTTTACGACCGCGACATCGACGGCCTGCCCGGCCACTGGATCAAGCGGATGATGAACTCGATCAGCTCGTTGGCCTGGCGCTTCAGCGCCCACCGCATGGTGGCCGATTACGTACATCACACCTATTTGCCCGCCGCCGGCGGCGTAAGCTGCGATATTTCCGCCCGGTAGGCGTCAGACAAACGGCGTCACGCCGGGCAGGGCGACCGGGTACCGGCCTTCTTCGTCGGGCAGGACCGGCGGATCGGCGTCCCAGGCGTAGCTTTCCGGCGCGAGCAATTGTTCCGAGTTGAGGGCCTGGTCCCACGTAATGGCCTGCCCGGTGTAGTCGACCATGCGGCCGAGGACGCCCAGCATGGTGCTCACCGCCATGAAGTGCCCGTCGTTGATCGGTTCGCCGTCGCGAATGGCCTTGAACAGGGCCACGTGCTGGAGTTCGTACATGTTGCCGCCGGGCCCGTCGTACCGCCAGTCGGTCTCGCCGGTGATGCGGTGGCCGAGGATGTCGGCCCGCCCCTTCGTGCCGATGAACAGGTCGGAAACGTCGCTGTACGCGCCGGCCTGTTGGCGGCAGTAGGCGTACATGCGGGCGCCGTTGTCGTACTCGTACACGACGGCGTGGTGGTCATAGATGTTCCCCCACTTCGGCTGCTCGGTGCGGACCTGGCGGCCGCCCAGTCCCCACGCGCGCACCGGCGGCCGGTCGCCCATGGCCCAGGAGCCCTTGTCGAGGCTGTGCACGTGCTGCTCGGTGTTGAAGTCGCCGGAGAGCCAGTCGAAGTAGTACCAGTTGCGCATCTGGTACGTCATTTCGGTGTCGTCCGGCCGGCGTCCGCGGTGCCACAGGGTGCCGGTCAGGTAGGTTTCCTGCATGCACAGCACGTCGCCGATGGCCCCGTCGAGCACCTGCTGCATGGTGGCCTGGACGGCCGGGTGATAGCGCCAGCAGAAGCCCGAGACGATGTTCAGCCCCTTCTGCTCCGCCACTTCGGCGCTGGCCATGACGCTGCGCACGCCGGGGGCGTCGACGGCCATGGGCTTCTCGCAGAAGACGTGCTTGCCGGCATCGACGCACGCCTTCAAATGCTCCGGCCGGAAATGCGGCGTCGAGGCCAGCAGAACCACGTCCACGCCGCTGTCGATGACCTTCTGGTACCCGTCGAAGCCGGCGAAGCAGCGGTCGTCGGGCACGTCGACCCGGTCGGGCTCTCGCTTCTGTAATGCCGCGCGGGTGCTGGGCAGGCGGCCCTCGAAGGCGTCGGCCAGGGCGGTGATTTTGGTGTTCGGATCGGCGCTCAGCGCGTTGACCGCGGCGCCGGTGCCGCGGCCGCCGCATCCGACCAGCCCCACCTTCAGCGTATCGTCGCCGGCCGCGTGCGCACTGCGGGCAATCGGCACGCTGCCGGCTGCCGCGGCCAGGGCGCCGGCCTTCAGAAAGCTGCGTCGAGAGGTGCGGGTGGAACCGTGAGAGGTGGAATCGTGGGGCATTGCAAACTCCAGAAGGGGGGTTGTGGGGCATGGCAATTGCAAAACCGGCCGGAAAGCGGGCGCCCCCAGCCGCAACCCAATATAACCGCGGCCCCGCCACTTCGCAACATGCCGCAGCCGGCTTGGCTAACGCGGATTATTCATGACGATGTAGGGTGGTGACAAGCAAGCCAAGACTCTGGCGGGACTTCGGTCGCTCGCCCGGGCGCGCTGCCGGCGTGCAGCGTGCAAACCAGCCGAGCGTGCCTTGCGCAGTCCCACCGAGAACTTACGCGACCTCGTCCCACCCTACACGGATAATCCGGGCTGATTCGAGTGAGAGCAGGCGGTGCACACGGGGCGTTACCGCTTGCCTACCCCCAGCTACGCCAGGAGAGGACCGTACAGTTCTTGTAGCGGGTGGAGGCATCGCCACCGTAGACGACCGTGCCGGGGGCATCGGTCAGGCGGGTGGTGTTCTGCCACCAGTGCAGTTCCTTGACGAAATCCGGGTGGAAGGTCTGGCCCGACTTGGCCTCGACGGGCACCAGCGCGCCGCCGCCGGCCTCGAGCAGCAGGTCGATCTCGTGCCCCGACGCGTCGCGCCAGAAGTAGACATCGGGGCGCAGGCCGCGATGCGTATAGTTCTTGATCGCCTCCGAAACCACCCACGACTCGAACACGGCCCCGCGGGAAGCGTGCCAGGCAAGGTCCTCGGGCGTGCGGATGCGCAGCAGGTAGCACAGCAGGCCGGTGTCGAGGAAATGGAGCTTGGGCGACTTGACCAGGCGTTTATTGAAATTGCGGTGATGGGGTTGCAGCAGGGTGACGATGAAGCCGGCCTGCAACACGCTCAGCCAGCGCTTGGCCGTGGCATG
Organism: Planctomycetales bacterium; assembly: GCA_007122045.1. GTDB lineage: Bacteria > Planctomycetota > Planctomycetia > Pirellulales > Thermoguttaceae > PWXP01. The sequence continues at coordinate 5,561 of SKJM01000825.1, forward strand.
AGAAACGCCGCAGTCGTTCGCCAGAGCCGAGAAGTTCAGCAGTTGACCCGCCCGGCCCGCACACAATCCCATGAACCGGGCAAACGTTTCCGGATCGCCCACGTTGATGACGCTCCGCACGTCGCGCTCAATGTAGGTTTGGTAGTAGTTGGCCAGCCACACCTGCGGCTCGAGCCGTTGGTCGTGGATGCGGGGATACCCGCCGGCGAACAGGGCCTGGTGCAAGTTGCCGCCGGTTTCCAGGTCGCAGGGCGCCCGGGAGGCAATCTGCTCGATGGGCAGCAGGTCGGCGCGGAGCAACTCGGCCCGGGAAAAGGGAAGCAGGTGGAGCACGTCGCAACGGCCGGCCAACGATTGGCTGATCCCGCTCAGCAGCAGGAAGTTCTGGGAGCCGGTCAGGACGAATTGCCCCGGCCGCGGCGACTCGTCGACGATGAGCTGGATGTACGAGAACAAGTCGGGGACGTGTTGGGCCTCGTCGATGATGAGCCTGGAGCCGAATCGGGCGAGGAATCCGCGGGGGTCGTCGCGGGCCATCCGGCGGTCGTCGGGCGCCTCCAAGTTGACGTACTCGTACCCCTCGAGTGCGGACCGGGCCAGCGTGGTCTTCCCCGACTGCCGGGGCCCGGTCAGGGTAACCACGGGGAATTGTTCGACGGCCCTGCACAGACGGGGGGCGAGGTGACGGGGTATTGGCATGGGTCCCTCTTGCAAATTGAATATCCAATGTTCAATTTACAATACGCCCGCGGCCGTGTCAACCTCCCTGTATAGGTAGGGTGGGCCAAACAAGCCGCTTCTTTGGTGGGTCATCGCTCGCTACTGCCGGCGTTATGCATGCATGTCCGGAATCGATCGTCGACCTGCGCCAACTACACACGATCCGGCTCGACCTGCTGACCGAGTTATGCCGCCGTGGAAAGAGACCCGCGCGTGTTCGTTCCCCCTTCCGCGAGCACCTCGCCCGGGCATCTGGCCGATACGTATAGCCGAATCGGTCTGCCGGAACCGTACCAGACGGATTGAGCCGCCCTGAGGGCAGGGCGAATCGGCCTGTTACGGGGCCGGTGCCGCAGCACACCACGCGGCCGGAAATGAGACGCTCGGCACTCTGCCATCAGCGAGCAGACGTTGCCGTCCGGCGGGCGCAACATGCGGGCGTAATGGGCAACCGTTCCCCTCGGCGCACCATGCGGCCGGAAGCACGCACCGTACACGCTGCCGCGAAGCACGACGGCCGCGAGGGCCGCATTGCCGTGGTGAGGACTGCCGACTGCACGGGTGCCGTGGCAGCGGGTTGCATGGATCCGCGCGGAGCCCGAGGCGATTGCGCGCGTGGGTGAACCCGGCTGGATCGTGCCGCAAACCGCAGCGCCGCTCGAACGTGCCATGGGCCGCAGCCATGCATCCGCCGGCCACGGACAGCCGGAACCACCCACCCTACGTACTGGACAATAGCCACGAGCATTACCGCACCCGCAACATGTACCGCAGGAACTCCTCGTCGAGTTCCCGAAGATCGCCGAAGACCTCCTGGAACTCCAGGAGCCGCCGCTCGGGGCCGTCTTCGATCAGGGGCTCCTTGTCCGAGAGCGCCCGGAGGTACTCGATGTACTTGTCCGGGTATCGGCGCAGCAGGAAATAGGTGAGCGACCAAGCCTCGGCGTAGGCGTCGAGCGCCTGCTTGGCGTCGAGGAAGCGCCGGTCGTCGCGCAGGAGGGTTTCGAGCGAGTTGGGCGGCCGGCGCTGCAGGTAATCGCGGAATTGGGCCAGCCGCGCGCGGTGAACCGCCCCAATGCCCCGCCAGCCCCGGGCGCTGGTGAGGTCCGGCGTCTCGAAGTACACGGCAATGCCCTCGCTGAACCAGCGGGGGCAATCGCTGTAACGAATGTGCAGCCCGCAGTTGAACGCAATCTGATGCGTGGCCTCGTGGACGATGGTGGCCACCTGGCGGCCGGCCTCGGGCCGGGACAGCAGGGCGTTGATCTGCGCCGCCGTGGTGGCGGTTCGCGACACCCGGCCCGCCGGCCCGCTGCCCGTCAGGTCGTACATCACCATGCGGTTGCTGCGCAGGCTGTAATAGCCGATGATCGACTCGATGGCCTCGCCCACCTCCGCCCGCGAGTAACGCACGTACGCATCGCGGTTGGCGAACACGATGGCCACCAGGGGGAACTCGGGCTGCTGGATGTCGAAGCCGCGCCGGCGCCAGAAGTTCGTAAACGCCATGTACAACCGCTCGAACAGCGATCCGCACCACTGGGCGTAGGCCCGCGACGTGTCGTACAGGATCACGTAGTTTGCCGTGTGGTGGACATCGAAGCCGGCGGGCAGTTCGGCCAGGAGCCGGCGGCCGAGTTCTTCGGGCCCAAGTGACTCGAACGGGTGGTCCAGTGGCGTACGCTCGAGCTGCTCCTCGGGCGGGATCGCCCACAGGGCGCCGTCGCGGGCCATCAGCAGCACGCCTCCGTCCTGCGCGGTCAGCAGCAGGCGTCCTTCGATGGTGTGCTGCCGCCCCGCGCGCTGGAGCACCACGCGTTCGACCTGTTCCGCCGCAGCCGTGGCGCAAACCGCTCCCCACACCGCCAGCAGGCAAAGCACCGTCGTGTAAGCCGCTCTGTTATGCATGCATCACCGCTTGGGTTCCTTTGTCTTGATGTGCCCGCACATCCAGTGTACTGCGCCCCGCCCCCGTTGGAAAGGATCGCACGGGGAGCATGCCGACGCCCGCCTTGCCGGCCGAAGGGGACAGTCCCATGTTCGCGGCGAAAAAGCGTTATCCTGGACGAATGCCCTCTCCGCCGCGAAAATTGGGACAGTCCCCCGTGAACGGTTACGAACTGGACTCAGAGTATCCAACCCGGCCGGTACTCGTAGTGGAGGGCGGCGTCGGCCTCCGGGTGGTTGACGATTCGGCCGGCCAGGGGGTCGTACTCGAGCGCCTCGCCGGCGAATTGCGTGGCCACGTCGCCCAAGTTCAGGAAGTCGTGCTGCGGACCGGCGTACTCGAAGTTGGTCAACGGCAGGGGGCCGCCGCGGCAGGCGTGGATCCATTCCTGCGGATGGCCCGGCGAACGGGCGATGGCAACGGGCCCGCGCGTATCGACGGCTTCGAACTTCTCCTTCGGCAGGAGGGTGACGCCGGTGTTGTGGCTGTTGGTGGCCAGCAGCCCCTCGCGGCCCACCAGGATGGCCCCGGCCATGGGCAGAAGCCGCTCGACGTCGAGGTCGGAAGCCCCGTGCTCGCGCAGCAGGCCGGCCAGCATTTCGCGGGAGCCGGGCGCGTAGTCGGGCGGATGGCCGTGGTGCCAGGTGAACTGCAGCGGCGGCGCCGGGCCCCGCGCCGGAACCGACCAGCGAATACGCTCCCACCGGGGATACGACAGGCGGTTGACCTCGGAACACTCGGCCTCGACGCGGATCGGGCGGCGGGCCGGCTCGGCCGGCTCGCGGTCCCACAATTGCTTGATGTCCAGCGCCATCATCGCCAGGTTGCCCGAATGCGGCCCGAAATTGCCCAACTGCCCGATGCTCGTATCGCGCCAGCCGACGCGGTTGATCCACGCGGGGTGTCGGAATGGGGCCAGTTCGCCGCCCGCCGCCGCCACAGTTCGAGCGCCGGCGCCAATTTCCGTTGGTCGACGTCGCACAGGGCCGCGATGCCCACGTTTTCGAACCGGTGCACCCCCGGCATGAACGCCGTGCCGGCCACGTATCCGGCCACGCCCACCACGGCCAGGTTCAACCGCTCGTTGGCCGCGCAGCCGAAGGCCGTGTGGACCGACCGGAGAATCAGCGCCCCGCCGGCGCCGCCGGCGTGGGCAAGGAAGCGGCGCCGGTCGATGGATCGTCGATGCATGGTGAACTCCTCCGCTTGGCAATGATACTCCACGTGCACCTGGTCCCCTGTTGTTGTCCACAAGTTCTGGACGCCGCCGGCCGGCTTGCCCGGCCTGGAGCGGCGGTCAGTCCGGCTATGGTGCACAGTTCAGACCCTCATATTCGACACCAAATCGCCGGACAATGCACGCCCTGGCTTTCGGGCCGCCGCTCGGGTGCGGCCTGGGCGGGCTGGATTGGCGCCGAGATCGAATTCCTCGCCCGAACCGGAAAGACGACAGAGGGGGATGAATCCGGCCAAAATCCGGCCAAAGGGATGTGCGGGGTGGTGGGCGGTAGCGGGCCAGTCATGGGACCGGCCGGGGCGAGCCCGGCGGGGAAGGAGGAGGGCGATCCGTCGGATCGTTCCGATCCGCCTCTCCGCCTATACCCGCACTTCAGCCGCGCCCCCCAGCGCGGCCGGGTATCTCGCCCGGATGGGCTCCACCACGGCGGCGAGGAACTCGTCGACCTGTTCCGGGGCGCGGCCGACGAACTGGCGGGGTTCGAGCGCCGCGTCGAGGTCGACGGCCGCGAAGGCCGGGTCGGCCCGCAGCCGGTCCAGCAGGTCGTTGCCGCCGCCCTGCTCTTTGACCACCGCCGCGGCGGCCTGGCTGTGCCGGCGGATGCACTCGTGCAGCGCCTGCCGGTCGCCGCCGGCGGCCACCGCGGCCATGAGAATGTTCTCCGTGGCCATGAACGGCAGTTCCGCGTGCAGGGCCGCGGCAACCACCTTCGGATACACCACCAGGCCGGAGGTGACGTTCCGGCACAGGATCAGCACGGCGTCGGCGGCCAGGAACGCCTGCGGGATTATCAGGCGGCGTGCGGCGCTGTCGTCGAGCGTGCGTTCGAGCCACTGCACGGCGGCCGTCTCGGTGGCGATGGGGGCCAGGCCGTAGAGGAACCGGGCGAGCGAGCAGATGCGTTCCGACCGCATGGGGTTCCGCTTGTACGCCATGGCCGAGGAGCCCACCTGCGTCCGCTCGAACGGCTCCTCGATCTCCTTGCGGTGTGCGAGAATGCGGACGTCGGTGGCCATCTTGTGGGCGCTCTGGCCGATGCCGCTCAGGGCGGCCAGCACCTGGCTGTCGACCTTGCGGGGGTAGGTTTGCCCGGTGACCGCATACGAGGCTTCGAAGCCCAGCTTCCGGCACACCAGTTCGTCGAGGCGGCGGACCTTGGCGTGGTCGCCGCCGAAGAGTTGCAAGAAGCTGGCCTGCGTGCCCGTGGTGCCCTTGGCGCCCCGGGCCTTCAGGGCGTCGATCCGGTATTCCATTTCGGCCAGGTCGAGCACGAACTCGTACGCCCACAGGCAGGCCCGCTTGCCCACGGTGGTCGGCTGCGCCGGCTGCATGTGGGTGAAGCCCAGGCAGGGCAGGTCGCGGTGCTGCGCGGCGAAGCGGCCGAGGTTGTCGATGACCGCCACCAACTGGTCGCGTACCAGTTCCAGTGCTTCGCGCAGCAGCAGCAGGTCGGCGTTGTCGGTGACGAAGCAACTGGTGGCGCCCAGGTGGATGATGCCTCGGGCGGCGGGGCAGGCGTCGCCGTAGGCGTGGACGTGGGCCATGACGTCGTGGCGAAGCTGCCGCTCGTACCGCGCGGCGGCATCGAAGTCGATCCGGTCGGCCTGGGCCCTTAGCTCGGCAATCTGTTCGGCCGAGATGGGGAGCCCCAACTCCGATTCGGCCTCGGCCAGCGCCACCCACAGGCGCCGCCACGTGCCGAACTTCCGCTGCGGGCTCCACAGTTCGGCCATCGCCGGCGAGGCGTAGCGGTCGATGAGCGGGTTGTCGTAACGGGTGTAATGGTCGGGCATGAGGATTTCTGCTTGAAAATCTGGTCGATGGGCGCGGGCATGGGACCGTTGTTGTCGATTGCCGCCCGGCTGTCAAGCCCAACGCGGATTCGGCCACAACTTGTGGACAACCGCGCGGGTGAAGCCGTGGGGTCTTAGTACCGGAACTCCCACCCGAAGTTCAGCCCCTGCGCCCAGAAGGTGGTGTTGTCCCAGGCAAACTCCGGCAGCGCGGGCGCCTGCGTCGGTTCGGGAGGCGGTATGAACGCGGTGTTCACGCGGGTGTCGATGTGGTCGCCCGCCCGGGCCACGTGCCACCACAACACGACGTCGTAGCCCATATACACGCGGCTTCGGTGGGTGAGTTGGTATCCCAGTTCGAAGCCGAACTGCGGGATGAGCGCGAACCGGTCCCTTTCGTGGGTCCCCATGTTGGTGTTCGGTAGGGCCAGGAGGCCGCCGGGATGGCTGGCGAAGTGGAAGACGCCGTCCTGCCCCGGCACGCGAATGGCCGTTTCGCCGTCGATGGTCACCGTCTGGCGGTTGTTCCCCATGGCCAGCTTGGCCAGCAGTTCGAGCGACCACCGGCCGTGAAACCGCTCGGCGATCAGTCCGATTTCGCCGCCGTGGAACTCGTTTCGGGATCGGAAAGAATCGCGAATGTCGAACTGCGTGTCATCTACGGTGCTGTGCGTGCGGACCGTCACCCGGTCGTTGAGCGCATAATGCCGATAGCCGGCAAAGAGGTCGAGCCGGCGGCACGGCGGGTTGCCGGCGCCCAGAGTCACCTGGCCGCCTTCCGTGGCCCCGAGGTCGGAGAAGTGGCAATACAGGTTCCGCCGCAGGTTCGCTCCCGCCGAATGGAAGCCGGTGCTGACGCGGGCGTCGATGTTCCCTTCGGCGAACTCCGGGAAGGCAATCATGTGCACGGCTTCGAGCTGCCGCAGCACGTCGAAGAAGGGCCGGGCCAGGAGCGGGGCGCCGGCAGAGGCCTCGGAGAAGCGCGCCGTCCTTTGCCCCAGGTCGAACCAGTCGCCCTGCACGCCCCAACGGCGGCAGTCGCCCAGCCAGGAGCCCAGTTGAATGCGATAGCCGGAACGGGCCCCGCCGTTGAAAGCGCGGTCGCCGAAGAGAATCTGTGTGTTGGGCTGGTCCAAGGCGCCCGGCACGGGGTCGGTGGGCGAGCCGGTGGTCACCAGGGCGGGCACGTGTCCGCCGCGGGTCCACCACACGAGGTAATCGGCCCGCGCCCAGAATCGCCCGTCGGGCCCGCAGGGGCAACACAGCCGGGCGCAGCCAGCATGGGCGCACGCCGCGTCGCCGCATCCGCCGGGGCCGCACGCCGCATGACCCTCCCAATTCCACCGGGTCATTTCCACCAAGTTCGTAAACGGCATGGTGAACGGGTAGACCGCGGCCTTCAGATTTTCATGCACGGGCTGGATGGTACTGTACCCGCGCTCGTGTGCGCCCAGCGTGCCGCTCGATCCGAGTATCAGACAACAGCATGCCGCTCCCAGGAGCAGGCGGTGAGTGCCAACGGCCATTGAACCCCCCCATTGTTTGAAAAGCAAAGCCCGAACAGGGCACCCGAAAAGCGACGGTAACGGTTGTGCGGGTTGTACCCTTTCTATCGAATCGGCCGGCTTTCCCGGTTTCGTTAGCCATAATGGGCGATTGGGTCCTTGTCGGCCTCCCCTCCCTGGCCCTACAATGCAGGGTTCGCCGAAAAAACATTCTCTCCCGTTTTCAGGTGCAGCCGGGTGGGTTGGAGTTCTGCCTTCAGGTGGTTTCGTCTTGCCGGCTAGAGCCGGGACTCCAACCGGGCACGATTCGCACCCAGAAACGGAAGAGCCGAAAAAGACACCAGCGCCATATAGGTTTCCATGGCCGTTTCCGATATTCTGGTTCGCGGCGCGCGCGAGCACAACTTGCGCGACGTGGACCTTCTGCTGCCCCGAAATCAGTTGATATGCCTCACCGGCGTATCGGGGTCCGGGAAGAGTTCCCTGGCATTCGACACCCTCTACGCAGAGGGGCAGAGGCGGTACGTCGAAAGCCTCTCCAGCTTTGCCCGACAGTTCCTCGGGCAAATGCCCAAACCCGACGTCGACCTCATCGCCGGCCTGAGTCCGTCGATCTCCATCTCCCAGAAGACGGCCGGGCAGAGCCCCCGCTCGACGGTGGGTACCATTACGGAGATCTACGATTACCTGCGCGTTCTGTTCGCGCGGGTGGGCACCGCCCACTGCCCGCAATGCCAACGCGAACTCTCCGCCCAAAGCCGCGAGCAGATCATCGACCGGATCGCCGCGCTGC
>SKJM01000516.1 GCA_007122045.1 Planctomycetales bacterium
CGACGAACGGCTGAAGGCCGCCGGCGGGGGGAATTACTTCGAGGAACTGCTCGCGCGAATTCGCGATATTCGGGCGTCGGAAAAGGTCTTCTGGCGGAAGGTGCTCGACATCTACGCCACCAGCATCGACTACGATCCGAGGGCGGAGATATCGCAGGAGTTCTTCAAGGTGGTGCAGAACAAGATGCACTGGGCCGCACACGGCCACACGGCCGCAGAGATCGTCGCACAGCGCGCCGACGCGAATCGGTCCAACATGGGCATGACCAACTGGCCCGCCGGCTCGATTCGCAAGGCCGACGTGGCCATCGCCAAGAACTACCTTCAGCCCGAGGAACTTGACGTTCTCAACCGCATGGTGACGGCGTACCTGGAATTGGCGGAATTGCAGGCGCTCAATCGAAAGCCCATGTACATGCGCGACTAGGTCGCCAGGCTCGATGATTTTCTACGAATGACCGGCCGCGACATTCTCACCCACGCCGGAACGGTCAGCCACGACGATGCGTTGAGGAAGGCCGGGGAAGAATACGAAGCCTATCGGCAGCGAACACTGAACGAACCGTCGCCCGTGGAACAACACTTTGTCGAAGCGGTGGAAGAAGCGAAACGGATTGAACATCAGCGCAAACGGGTGCCCGGCAAGGAGGGCAAGTAGGCATGGCTATACAGCACGTCAACGCAATCAGCAACCGCCTGAGCCTCCGGGCGCCGCATCGCCGGTCGCTGGAGCTTCTTGCTCGGGTGTGCAGAAACAGAACCGTAGGTCAGGCACCCCGTGCCTGACAATCCGTCTACTCACCCCCATCGCCCGGTAATGGTTCAGTGGCCACTGCCGCCCCCCACTCGATGTCGTAGTGACCGGCGCGCACCCAACGGTGAAAGGTGGACCACTCCCAATCGCAGGGCCGCTGCACTAGGCCGTGCTTCACGGGATTGTAGTGGATATAGTCGAAATGGGCTTCAAGGTCCAGTTCATCGCCAATGGTGTGCTCCCAGAATCGGCGCTGCCACACGCCGCGACGACGCTCGGCCACGGATGACTCGGGGTCAGGCCTAAAGTTTACACTTTACAGAGAGGAGGTCGCGTGCTATACTGCCCAACATGCCGCGATTGCCACGCATCAACTTTCCGAACGCTGTGTACCATGTGACCGCCCGCGGGAACGGGCGGGCGACGATCTTCTGCGATGACGACGACCGGGAACGTTTCCGGCGCCAACTGCACGATAACGTCCGGACGCACGACATGATGCTGTATGCCTGGGTGCTTATGGACAACCATTTTCACCTCTTGGCGCGCACGCCACGGGCCAACCTGTCGCAGTTTATGCAGCGACTGAACACCAGCTATGCGATGTATGCCCGGTACAAGCACGGCAAGCCGGGCCACCAATTCGAGGCCCGATTCAAGGCCAAACTCGTCCAGGAGGATAGCCACCTGCTGGCCGTGACTCGGTATATTCACCTCAACCCGATCAAGATCGCCGTGTGCTGACGCCTCAGCAAGGCGGATTGCATGAGGCGTTTGGAGGCCTATCGGTGGAGCAGTTATCCGGGGTATGTGGCCGCGCGGAACGCCCAGGAGTTCGTCTGCTACGATGTGCTTCGGGAGTACGGTTCGACCCTGGCGGCCGCGCGGCGGCACTATCGGGGCTATGTGCGGGCGTGCGTCGAGGAGGACGACCAGCCGCTGCTCGACGCAATGCGGGCAAGCCGGTACGCGGTCGGCGACGATTCGTTCATTGCGAAAACGGAGCAACGGATTTCAGGGCTTCGCACGGGCAGCATCCGGGACCAGGACCTGATCCTGCCGGTCGTCCACATGGACCTCGACACGGTCGACGCCTGTGTCGCCAAGCATTTCGGAATCGAGACGGCGGCTTTGAAAAAGCACGGGCGCCGTGCCGGCCCGGCGAAGGCCGTCGCGGTCGAGTTGGCTTGCCGGCTGACGGGCCAGAGCGGTCGCGCCCTTGGCATGCACTACGGCGGCATCAGCGGGGCGGCCGTTGGCAACATCCGGCGTAAAGTCAGGGAAGGGACCGTCGACGTCCTGCCCGTTGTCGAACGTCTGGTGCTGCAACTCCGAGAACGAAGCGGAAGAACCCGCAAAGTGTAAAGTGTAGGCCTGACCCTGCCGTCCGCTGTCCGGGCGTTCACCGAACAGCCTGAGAGAACGCTTCAACGGAGATGCCGGCATCGCGGATAAGACTTCGCAAAGTTCCGGGCTTCAAGCTCTTCGCGCCATGCACGGGTATGGTGAGAACGTAAGTATGGTCCGGCTTTTTCATGATGTGGTGACTCCCCTTCACCCGGTCTACGACGAAGCCGAACTTCTCGAACGCTTTGATGGTCTGCATGCCATTGACAGCGGGCAGGTCAGGCATCCACGATGATCCAGCGCTCTTGGCATCCTTCGGTTCGTTCGACTGCGACATCCGTCCAGGGAATAGCGCCGCGATCGTCGAGGTAAAACGCAACGGCTCCCTGGAACGCTTCGGCGATATTGGCGAGAGCCTCTGTTTCCGTCTCACCTTCACTCACGACCCCGGGAAGGCGCGCCGCGATTGCGGAAAAGCCGCCGCCCGCTTGCGGGTGCAGGAGGACGCGGCACTCAAACGTTCGTTCGCCGAATCGCTGCCACTGCGATACGTCCAATACTCGCGCGACATCGTCGCACCGGCGATCTTCAATCATTTCACCCGTCGACATTGTTCTGCCTCCCGATCGACGCTTCTGTTACCACGACACGATAAGTACCGATAGGTTCTTCATTCCACACCACCTCCAAGGCGAAGGTACCTGCCCTCTTTGACGGCAGCGGCGGTAGGGGTGCCACCACTCGGTGCGTCCTCAACGGCTCCTCGCTCTTGATCGTGAACTTCGTCTGGAAGATTACCTGATCGTCATCAAGAAACACATACCGGAGGTCGAAGCATTGTTCTCCGCGCACATCCGTTATGCTGAGAAATGCCCAGGGCGACCCAGCCTGCATCCCTCCGAGGACGACGTTTTCGCTCGTTAACTCAGCCTCCATTCGTTCCTTGGGAATGAAGGAAAGCCGGTCAAACACCCCGGCGACGACATGTTTTCCGGTTCCTTTGTCCACGTATACGTGGTCAGCCAGCAAAATCGCCTGAAGAACCGGCTTCACCGTCGCGACTCCTGATTTCAAGAAAACCCCCCTCATTCGGGGACGAGCCATCTCGCCCCTTTTTGAGTCTATCATCACCGGCCAACGGGGGCAAGAGAGTTTCCCAACCCCCCTGGCAATCCTAACACCGCGTGCGCGCGGCAGCAAGCCATTCGCGCATTTTCGCCGAAGGCGATATGCACCGTAACCGCCGGAATAGGAGCAGCAACCACGCGAAGTGGCCCCAACACTGCTGCTTTCAACTTCCCACGCCCTGCCTACCCTCGCCGCTTCGCCTTCCCCCGCCCTTTCGGCGCGCGTTTCGCCGGTCGTTTGGGCTTGCGGGCGGTTTCCTCGCGGGGTTGCGGGCGGGCGGGGCGCTTGCGGCCGGCGAGGCGGAAGTCCAACTCGCGGCGTTCGAGGTCGACGCGCGCGACGGCCACTTCCAGCACGTCGCCCAGCCGGAACTGGTTGCCGGAACGGCGACCGGCCAGTGTGTGGGCGCGGCGGTCGAACTGGTAGAAGTCGTCGGTGAGCGACTCGACGTGGACCAGCCCCTCGGCCGGCAGTTCGATCCCCTGTACGAACAGGCCGAAGCTTTCCACGCCGGTCACCACCGCGGTCATCTTCTCGCCCAGGCGGGTGCTGAGGTAGGTGAGCAGTTTGAGCTTCGTCAGTTCGCGTTCGGCCGCTTCGGCCCGCTGCTC
>SKJM01000003.1 GCA_007122045.1 Planctomycetales bacterium
CCATATCTTCGGCGTGGACATCGACGCGCAGGCGGTCGAGGTGACCAAGCTTTCGCTGCTGCTGAAGGTGCTCGACGGCGAGACCCGCGAGACGCTTCAGCGCCAGCTCTTCGCCCGCGAGCGCGCCCTGCCCGACCTGGGCAACAACATCAAGTGCGGCAACTCGCTCATTGACCCCGACTTCTACGAGGGCCGGCAACGGGCGCTGTTGGGTGAACAAGACGACCTCCGCATCGACGCCTTCGACTGGCACCGTGAGTTCCCTCAGGTGTTCGGGGCTGGGGACTTGGGGCTGGCGCCTGAGGCACGAGAAAAGCAGCCACGCAGCCCCCAATCCCCAACATCCACCGCAGGCTTCGACGCCACCCTCGGCAACCCGCCATGGGGACAAAAGGGCATTCTCGACGAGGAAGACGTGAAGCGCTATATTTGGGGCGCCTTCCCTTCCTCGCGCGGTATTTATGACCATTTTCGCCCGTTCGTCGAGCGCGGGATTCAATTGACCAAGGCGGGCGGTATGTTCGGTATGGTCCTTCCGGATGTCGTTTTGCTCAAGGATTACCCTCAAACTCGCCGTCATATCCTCGATCATCTCGCAATTCACGCCATCGATTGGTGGGGAATGGCATTCTCGTCGGCCGTCATCGACGCCGCAACGATCATCGGAAGCAAAGAGCCGGCTGCGGCGCAGCATCGCGTCCGCATCGCCGTGCATGACCCCGACACTCCTTTTGAGCACGATGTTCCGCAGGCGGACTTCGCCGCCAACCCGCGCCACGTGTTCAATCTGTTCCTGACGCCGGAGAAGCGCGAAGTGCTTGCCCGCCTCGCCGCGTCCCCCAAACTGGGCGACTTCTTCGAGATTCACGAGGGCGTGCACAGCGGCAACATTCGGGCCGAGCTGTTTGTCGATCGGAACGCGGACGCGAGTTGCCGAGAGATGTACTTCGGACGCAATGAAATCGCCCCCTATCTGCTCCAATGGGGCGGCAGGTATGTTCGCCTAAGTGCCGCTCCGAAAAAGAAGACCCGCGAGCGTTACGCCAACGTGGGCAGGCCCGAGTGGTACGACTGCGACAAGCTCCTCGTGCGCCGAACGGGGGACTATGTCCTCGCCGCCGTGGACCGCGAACGCCGTTATGCGAGCAACAACTTTTTCATTGTGTTTCCCACGCGACGGTTGAGCGTTACGCTCGACGGCATTTGTGCCCTTCTGAACAGCCGGTTCATGACCTGGTACTTCCGCTCCATCGAGCCGCGCAAGGGCCGCGTGTTCGCCGAACTCAAGATCAAGCATCTCCGGACGTTCCCGCTTCCTGAAAATGTCATCGACCTCGAATGCTCCCATGAACTGAACTCCCTCGGCTCAGAGCGAGCCGGCGCCGCAGAGCGACTATTCGAGGCTCGTACCCCTCACGATCGCGCGCTGGCTGAGCGCCGATGCGTCCACTTGCAGGCGCGCATAAACGAGGTGGTGGGCCGCATCTTCGGCATTGATTCAGTTGACGACTCGCCCGCTGTTACCAAGGAGAAGTGTTATGGCTAAGAAACGCATCGAGCGCGAGGCTCGGCGTGTTCGCCGCTGCTTGATCGTCGAACGTCACGCCTGGGAGACTGGCTTTGCCCAGGAGCAGTTGCAAATCCCGCTCGAAGCCGCCGAAGGGTTCTTCGGGCCGGCCGGCGCATCTCGACCGATACGCGTCCGCATCGCTGGCGCCGGCCCGCACGATCACCGATGCACTGTTTCGCAAAGATACACGCGAAGCAGCACCCGCCGGATCAACGGCCTGCATTTCGTCGGTCTACTGGGGCCTTGTTTCGTGTTTTTCCAGGAGACCGATGACGATGACTTCTACGAGTTCTGGTGCCAATACGACGTGGCCATCGTCGCGGCTCACTGCGGCAGCCAATGGCGCCAAGCACGCAGCTCGCAACACGGGCGGGGTCGCTTGGTGACGATTGTCGATGCGCCCGTGCCTCGCCCGCAAAGGACTTAGCGAAAGCTGGCCGGCTGGTGGCAGCAATTTGGGCAGCACTTGAAACGAAAAGGTGACGATACGGCCCTGCCCGAGGACGTGCGGCGCGGCATCTTGGCGGCTGTTCGACCGCACCGGCTGCTCGACCGTCCACGCGCCCGCACGCGCGAAGAAATGCTGCCAGCCGACACCCGGCGCGAAGGCACCCGACCGCCGCCTGGGCTGCTCGACCGCGGAGCACGCGCGAGCCGATGACGCCCCCGCGGACCCGACCGGAGGCGAAGGCCGGGGGAGGCCCCCCCACCCCGGCCGCTATCTATTGAGGTTCACCCCCGGAGATTTTTCACCTGAAACAGCCCTCCGGTCCTTTGGGGGGAAGTGTGGACATCCGTTCAGAACGGCGTAGGAGGCCGTCTCCTGCGGTCTGTGCTGCGGGGTATCGGAGTCAAGCCGTCGCGCTGGAACGCACGTATTGGGCCGCTGGGGGGCTGTGGTGTGATGCTCGCGGCATCCCGATTGACCGCTACGACGTGCCGGCGACTCCCAGGCGACGTACTGGGCATCCTGGCCGCACCCCTTGGCCGGCGTCAACAGCGGACCGCCGACGCGCCCACCTGCCCGAGGCCGACCATCGTTGGCATCGACCGGCCACCCCCGGTCGTCGTCGAGGCGGTGCTGTCTTGTCGCGTGTCGAGCCGGCGCATAGTGTGGTGAATAGTATGGGTGTCTGAGATTTCCTCTCCTCGACCTCGGCACCGGCGAAGTCCTGTGGCAGCGACCCGGCGGCGCCCCGCTGCGGTACAGCGAGCCGCTCGACCTCGTCGTGAACACCGTGAGGCTCTTCTGCGGCGCCGACGGCGACCCCGCGGCGCGGCCGTCCGACGCGGGGCCGGCCCGATGGATCGTCGAAGGCCGGGGATTGCCCGAGGCCGGGCTGCCCGGCTTGGTTGCCGGCCGGCGGCTTCTCACCGGGACCGAACAACTCCTGCTGGTGGTCGACCTGCCGTCGGGCGAGCCTGCCGGCCGACCCCTGGAATGGGTCCGCCGCGGATGCACGGGCACGCGCGCGAGCGCGCACCTGCTGACCACCCGCTACCGCAGCAACTCGGCCTGGATCGACCTGGCCAGCCGCGAGATCACGCCCATGCTCGGGGTACGCCCGGGTTGCGCGGTGAACAACAACCTCTATCCGGCAAACGGCGTACTCAACATGCCGAACCTGACCGGCGGTTGTACGTGCAACTTCACACCCGCCTCGCTGTCACTGGTGCCGGCGGCGGTGGCCGCCCCCATGGAGCCGAGTGACGCGGTGCCATGGCACCGCCACCCGCTATTCGCCGCCGGCCGGCTTGGCCGGCCGGACCGGTGGTCCGTCGGCTGCCCATGGCACCGCGCGGACTTAGGACGCGACGTTGACGCGGTCCGTTCCCGCGGTTACGCTGAGATACTCAACCCGCGCGACCAATGCCCCTCGACACCACGTCTTCGCCCCTGCTGGAAACCCGCGACCTCGTGCGCCACTACCGCATGGGCGCTGAAACGGTCCGCGCGCTGGACGGGGTGACCTTGTCGGTCGGCCGGGGGGAGTTGGTGGCCGTGCTGGGGGTGAGCGGGTCGGGCAAGTCGACGCTGCTGCATCTGCTCGGCGCGTTGGATACGCCCACCTCGGGCAGCGTGTCGGTCGACGGCCGCGACCTGGCCACCTTCCGGCCCGCCGAGCGGACGCTCTATCGGCGGACCATGGTGGGGCTCGTGTTCCAGTCGTATTACCTCGTGCCGAACCTCACGGCGGAAGAAAACGTGGCCGTCGCGCTGACCTTCCAGGGGACGTTCGGGCAACAGCGCCGCCGCCGGGCGGCCG
>SKJM01000350.1 GCA_007122045.1 Planctomycetales bacterium
AGACGAGGAAGAGGCGCGCACCCGAATGGAAAGCGCCGCCAAGGAATGAACCCCTGAACCGTGACACCCTAACCCCTGACACCTAATCATGGCCATTCGGCGTATCGGACAGATTCTGGTCGACCTGGGCTTCATTACCGACGCCCAGTTGGAAAACCTGCTGGAGGAGCAGCAGCAGCGCAGTGGCGAGATGCTCGGGCAAATCGCCATCAACCTGAACCTCATCAGCGAGGAGCAACTCGCCCAGGCGCTGGCCGAACAGATGAACATGCAGGTGGTGAACCTGGGCGACATGGTCATTTCGCCGGAGGTGATCGGCATGCTCACCGAGCCGATGGCGCAGCTTTACCGGGTGGTGCCCATCAGCTTCAAGGACAACGTGCTGACCATCGCCATGTGCGACCCGCAGAAGCTGTCGGTGGTCGACGAGTTGCGGAGCTTCCTGGGCTATGAGATCCGGCCGGCGGTGGCCACCGAGCGCGACGTCGCCCGCGCCCTGGAACGGTACTACGCGGCCGGCGGCGAGAGCGTCGAGACGCTTATTGCCGACATGGAGCAGGACGACGAGTTGCGGGCGGCGGTCAAGGCGCTGGAGACCGAAGGCCCGCTCGACCTGAGCAGCGCCGAGGCCCTGGCCGACAGCGCCCCAGTGCGCAAGCTGCTGAACATGGTGCTGCTTCTGGCCATTCGCGACCACGCCAGCGACCTGCACTTCGAGCCGTTCGAGAATGAGTTCAAGATTCGCATTCGGGCCGACGGCGTCCTGTATGAGATGGTGCCCCCGCCGCGGCACCTCGCGCTGGCCATTACGACGCGCATCAAGGTGATGTCGAACCTCGACATTGCCGAGCGCCGCCTGCCGCAGGACGGGCGCATCCGGCTGACCGTGGGCGGCCACCCGGTCGACCTGCGCGTGAGCGTGCTGCCCACCATGTTCGGCGAGAGCGTGGTCATGCGAATCCTCGACCGCTCGGTGGTCATGCTCGATCTGAATGCGGTGGGCATGGACTCGACCACCCTGGCCCTGTTCCGCGAGGTGATCCGCAGACCGAACGGCATCGTGCTGGTGACCGGCCCGACCGGCTCCGGCAAGACGACCACGCTGTACGGGGCACTGAACGAGTTGAATACGCTCGAGGACAAGCTCATCACTACCGAGGACCCGGTCGAGTACGACATCGACGGCATCATCCAGATGCCGGTCGACGCGGCCATCGGCAACTCGTTCGCCGCCTGCCTGCGGTCGATCCTGCGGCAGGACCCCGACAAGATCCTGGTGGGCGAGATCCGCGACCTGGAGACGGCCGAGATTGCCATCCAGTCGTCGCTGACCGGCCACCTGGTGTTCAGCACGCTGCACACGAACGACGCGCCGAGCACGGTTACGCGGCTGCGCGACATGGGGGTGCCCCCGTTCCTGCTGACGGCCACGCTCGAGGCGGTGCTGGCGCAGCGGCTGGTGCGGAAAATCTGCCCGCAATGCCGCGAGCAAACCATGCCCAGCACCGACACGCTGGCCCAGCTCGACCTTTCACCCGACGACGTGGTGGACAAGAAGTTCTACCGCGGGCGGGGGTGCGCGGCGTGCAACAGCACGGGCTTCAAGGGGCGCACCGGACTGTTCGAGTACATGCCCATCAACGACCAGGTGCGCGAGGAGATCAACCGCGGCGGCTCGACCGAGCGGCTGCGCGACGTGGCGCTGCAAAGCGGCATGCGCCCGCTGCGCCCCGCCGGCCTGGAGAAAATCTACGCCGGGCTCACCACCGTCGAGGAGGTCATCCGCGAGACGGTCGTTGAGGCGTAAATGACGAATGACGAACATTTGAAATCTGGAATCTGAAATCTGGAGCCGAATCATGCCAAGCTTTCAATTCGAGGCGATGGACGCCACCGGCCAGGAGATCAAGGACGTGATCGAAGCGTCCAGCCAGGACGAAGCCCAGGCGACGATCCGCCAGATGGGCTACTTCGTCACCAAGATCTCCGTCAAAAAAGCCCGCAAAACGCCGGGCGAGAAGAAGGGGGCCAAGAAGACGGGCAAGACGTTTGCCCTCGGCGGCGTCAAATCGAAGGCCCTGTGCACCTTCACCCGCCAGTTGTCCATCCTCCAGGACGCCGGCCTGCCCATCCTTCGGAGCCTGAAGATCCTCGAACAGCAGTCGAAGGCCGGCACGCTGAAGAACTCGCTGATCGACGTGTGCGACGAGATCGAAAGCGGGGCGACCCTCTCGGAGGCCATGTCGAAGTGCCCGAAGGCCTTCGACCGCCTGTACGTGAACATGATCAAGGCCGGCGAGGCCGGCGGCGCGCTGGAGATCATCCTCAAGCGGCTGGCCGAGTTCCAGGAGCGCTCGGAAGCCCTCCGGCGCAAGATCAAAGGCGCCCTGGTGTACCCGATTACCGTGGTCACCTTCGCCGTGGGCATCCTGGTGTTCATCATGGCCCGCATCGTCCCGTCCTTCATCCAGATTTTCGAAGACTTCGACGCCGAGCTGCCGGGCATGACCGTGCTGTTGATCGCCATTTCCGACTTCGTGGTCGTGTACTGGTGGACCATTCCGGCCATCCCGTTCGCGTTCTGGCTGTTCATCAAGCTGCTGCGGAAGTTTCCGCCGGGGCGCATCGGGTTCGACCAATTCCTGGTCAAGATGCCCATCTTCGGCCAGCTTGTCGAGAAGAACATCGTCGCCCGCACCACCCGCACCCTGGGCACCCTGGTGGCCAGCGGGGTGCCCATCCTCGAGGCGCTGCACATCACCAAGGAAACCTCCGGGAACGCCGTGTTCGAACACCTGTACCAGAAGGTGTACGAGTCGATCCGCGAGGGCGAATCGATCGCCGCCCCGTTGAAGGAGCACTCGCGGGTGTCCTTCCACCCCATGGCCGCCTTCTTCTGGTTCCTGTTCATCGCCGGGCCCATCGGCCTGCTGCTGTACATGACCAAACTCCACAAGCGGGTGCTCGACGACATGGTGGTGAACATGGTCGACGTGGGCGAGGAGACGGGCGAGTTGGACACCATGCTGTACAAGGTGGCCGACACGTTCGACGACGAGGTGGCCGTGATCACCGAGAGCCTCATGAGCCTCATGGAGCCGCTTTTGATCATCGGCCTCGGCGGCGCCGTCGGGTTCATCGTCATCGCCCTGTTCATGCCGCTCATTAGCCTGATCCAGACCCTGACCTAAAAAAGGGGGGCAACCCATGAACCGCAGCGCATTTTGGCCGAAGGGACCGGAACCGTGGTACACACCGTACAGCCGCCACCGGCCGGCTCGCCCGGCCCGGAGCGATGGTCCGCGGGCTAACGCCGCATCCACAAGTTGCGTCCGCCACCGGCCGGCTCGCCCGGCCCGGAGCGATGGTCCGCGGGCTAACGCCGCATCCACCACGTACAGCCGCCACGCATGGCCATTCCAGAATCCAAAATCCAAAAGCCAAAATCCAAAATCAAGACCCGCCTTTACCCTCGTCGAGCTGCTGGTGACCATTACCATCATCACCATGCTGGCCGGCCTGGTCCTGGGCGGGCTGCGCATGGCCCGAACCGCCGCCCGCGAAATGAAAACCAAAAGCACCATCGCCAAGCTCGATGAGATCATCATGCGGATGTACGCGGGGTACGAGCATCGAAGGGTGCCCATCGATACGAGCGGCATGACGCGCGCTCAAGCCATCGAGACGCGGTACTACGCGCTGCGCGATATCATCCGCATGGAGATGCCCGACAGTTTCGCCGAGATTGACGAAGGCCCACAGGTCGATGGGATCGGGCAGCCGGCGTTGCACGCGGCATATCAAGCGGCGCAGCGAGGAAGCCCGGAT